>DAOVTG010000132.1 GCA_030633185.1 Deltaproteobacteria bacterium | reverse complement strand
TATTCAGGATGAGGCCGGGGCCGGTTTTGTAATTTGGCATCCTAAAGGAGCTCTTTTAAGAACTATTCTGGAAGATTACGAACGCCGTCTGCATCTTAAAAGGGGCTATCATATTGTTATGGGTCCCCAGATGCTCAAGGCCGATCTCTGGAAGCGCTCGGGACACTTTGAAAACTACCGGGAAAATATGTATTTTACCCGGATTAAAGAGGATAGCACAGATGGTGGAGAGGGGCAGGAGTATGGCATCAAGCCGATGAATTGCCTGGCCCACATGCTGATTTATAACTCGCGTCTGCGCAGCTACCGTGATCTGCCGTTAAGATATTTTGAGCTTGGAACCGTGCATCGGCATGAGCCTTCCGGGGTTTTGCATGGCTTATTGCGGGTGCGCTGTTTTACCCAGGACGATGCCCACATTATCTGCACTCCAGAGCAGCTCCAGACGGAGATTACCGGAATCCTCGAATTTGTTGCTGAAGTTATGAATTTCTTCGGTTTCTCCTACTCGATGGAGCTTAGTACCCGACCGGAGGAAAAATCGATCGGCAGTGATGCCGACTGGGAGCGGGCCACCCAGGCCCTGATTCAGGCTTTGAGCGAAAATGAGCTCGATTATAAGGTTAATGCCGGTGACGGCGCCTTCTATGGGCCCAAGATTGACGTCAAACTCAAAGATGCGTTAGGAAGGGAGTGGCAGTGTGCCACTATCCAATGCGATTTTACCTTGCCTGAACGCTTCGACTTAAGCTATATAGGCTCGGACGGCGAAAAACACCGGCCGGTTATGTTGCACCGGGTTATTTTAGGTTCGATTGAACGCTTTATCGGTATCCTTATTGAACACTATGCCGGTGCTTTTCCGCTCTGGCTGGCTCCCGAACAGGTTCGGGTTCTGACGGTGACCGATGCCCATAACGAGTATGGTGCGCAAGTCGCCGAAGCCTTACGGGTTGCTGATATCCGGGTCGAAACTGATCTGCGCAATGAAAAACTGGGCAAAAAAATTCGTGAGGCCCAGCTCGAAAAGATACCATATATGTTGGTCATAGGTGATCAGGAGGTTTCATCCCAAACCGTAGCTCCGCGCTTACGTAAACAGGGTGAGACGCTTGAGCCGATGAGTGTCGAGTGTTTTATTTCCCACTTGAAAGATGAACTGAAGGCGACGGAGTCAGGAGGTTCCCCATAGCTGCTGAAAAAGTAAGAGTCAATCGTCAGATAAGGATTCCCCAAGTCAGGCTCATCGGTGATGCCGGAGAGCAGGTCGGGGTTATTGATACCCAAGAGGCCTTGGCCTATGCCGAAGAGCGGGGTCTTGATCTGGTTGAAGTATCTCCCCATGCCAGTCCTCCGGTCTGTAAGGTGATGGACTACGGGAAATTTAAGTATCAGGAGAGCAAAAGGGCTCAGGAGGCCAAGAAAAAACAGACCGTAATCCAGGTCAAAGAGATCAAGATGCGGCCCCGAACCGATGTTCATGATCTCGACGTCAAGATCAGGAGTATTGTTCGTTTTCTTGAGTCCGGCGACAAGGTCAAGGTGACCATCCGTTTCCGTGGTCGGGAGATGGCTTATACCAATCAGGGTCATGATCTTTTGGTCAAGGTGGCTGAGCGGGTCAAAGAGTATGGTGTTATTGAACAGCACGCCAAGCGTGAGGGACGCCAGCTGATGATGGTGCTGGGCCCGGTTAAAAAGACAAAATAGATTAAATATAATCATATTAGGAGTAAAAAGTCATGCCGAAAATGAAATCGAACAGTGGCGCCAAAAAGCGTTTTAAGGTTACCGGAACTGGTAAAGTAGTGCGCCGGAAAGCCTATGCCAGCCATTTGCTGAATTGCAAAAGCCGGAAGAGAAAGCGTAATCTTCGTAAATCGACGATTCTCGACAGCGCTAATAAGCGCGGCATCAGCCGCATGTTACCTTATTTATAAAGGAAGGTTTTAGAAAATGCCAAGAGTAAAAGGTGGGTTTAAAGCCCGCAGAAGACATAAAAAAGTGTTGAAAATGGCCAAAGGTTATCGCGGCGGTCGTAGCAAACTTTTTCGCAGTGCGGTTGAGACCGTCGATCGGGCTTTAAACTATGCTTATCGTGACCGGCGTGTCCGGAAACGGGATTTTCGTCGTCTTTGGATCATCCGTATCAACGCCGCAGCCCGTCTGCACGGTCTCTCCTACAGCCGATTTATTGCTGGCTTAACCAAGGCCAAGGTTGAAGTTGATCGTAAGATTCTGGCTGATATCGCAGTCAAGGATCCGGCCGCTTTCGGGAAATACACCGATATTGCCAGTGCCGCTCTGGCTGGCTGATTACTTATGGAAGACCGTTTGCAGGGATTGCTGACCGAGGCGCGAGAGTTAATCGGGAAAGCTGGATCTCTTGATGAAATTGAAACTTTACGGGTCAATATTTTGGGTCGTAAAGGAACGCTGACGGCGATGTTAAAAGGACTGGCTGATCTGCCGCGTGAGCAGAAACCGGTGCTTGGTAAACTCGCCAACCAGATTAAAGAGCAGATTCTGGCTGTTTTGGAGGATGCTCGGCGAATCTTGGCTGAGGCTGAAAACCGGCGCTTGATTGTTGAAGGAGCCGTTGATGTGACATTGCCCGGTCGGCGTCAGCCTGTTGGTGGTACTCATCCGATAACTCGGGTGACTGATGATGTCTGTGCTATTTTCAAACGTCTGGGGTTCAGCGTTGCTCAAGGGCCGGAAGTTGAGCTCGACTACTATAACTTTGAAGCTTTAAATATTCCCAAAGATCACCCCGCCCGTCAGATGCAGGATACTTTTTATATCTCCGACGACGTTGTCCTGCGCACTCATACTTCCCCGGTTCAGATACGAGTTATGGAAAAACAGATACCTCCGGTTAAGGTTATTGTTCCCGGCCGGGTTTATCGTTGTGATTCTGATCTTACCCATACCCCGATGTTTGATCAGATTGAAGGACTGCTGGTTGACAAAGACGTTACCTTTTCCGACTTAAAAGGGGTTCTGGTCGCTTTTCTGCATGCTTTTTTTGGCAGCTCGGCCAGGGTTCGTTTTCGGCCCAGTTATTTTCCTTTTACTGAACCCAGCGCCGAAGTCGATATCGAATGTGTAATGTGCAATGGCAAAGGTTGCCGGGTTTGTGGTCAGACCGGCTGGCTTGAGATCTTAGGTTGTGGTATGGTCGATCCGGCCGTCTACAAATTCGTCAACTACGATCCCGAAGAGTTTACCGGCTTTGCTTTTGGCATGGGAGTCGAGCGTTTGGCCATGTTGCGTTACGGGATTGATGATCTCCGTCTCTTTTTTGCCAATGATCTTCGTTTCCTCCGGCAATTCTAAAAGATGGCGTCGTAAAAAGTTCCGATATTCTGCGCTGTTGAGCTTTTCCAGACACTCGACATACTACTTGTATGGTCTCGCGCCTGGAAAAGATCAACAGCTTGTCTATCGAAATTTTTACTTAGCCATCTTACGAATTTCTCTTAATATTTTGGTAGATAAATGCTTATAAGCTGGAACTGGATGTCCGATTTTGTTGACCTTAGCGGGATTGATCCTGAAGAGGCGGCCGCGCGTTTGACCATGGCCGGGCTTGAGGTTGCCGCTATCAGTCAGTTGTGTCCTTCGGCACTTGACCGGGTGATAAGCGCTAAGATTACAGCCTTAGAATCTCATCCTGAAGCTGACAAACTATCCCTCTGTACGGTTTTTGATGGCAAAGAAGAACTCGCAATAGTCTGTGGTGCCAGTAATATGCAGTCTGGAGATTGGGTTGCCCTGGCTCCGGTTGGAACCCGTCTGCCCAATGGTATGACCATCAAGAAATCTAAAATCAGGGGTATTGCTTCAAGCGGAATGCTCTGTTCGGCGGCGGAACTCGGATTTGAAGAGGAGTCGGCCGGGATCATGATTCTGCCGACCGGGTCGCCTTTGGGAGAGCCGGTGGTTGAGCTGCTGAAATTGCAGGATACGGTTCTTGAGCTGGAAATTACTCCTAATCGCGGTGACTGCTTGAGTGTCATCGGGGTTGCCCGGGAGATGGCCGCAATCTATAAACGTCCTTTTAAATTACCCGAGATTAAGCTTAAACCCGGCCCTAAAGTCGCTGCTGATCTGGCCGAGATCAGGATCAGTGATCCTGATCTTAATCCTCGCTATGTCGGACGTGTGGTGGAGGAGCTTGTCTTAAGTGAATCGCCCTTGTGGCTGAAAGCCCGATTGCAGGCGGCCGGGGTGCGCTCAATCAGCAATGTGGTCGATGTGACCAATTATGTGATGCTTGAAACCGGCCAGCCGTTGCACGCTTTTGATCTTGATCTCTTGCGAGATCGTCGGATTGAAGTACGCCGGGCCGGGACTGAAAAAAGTTTTGTGACCCTGGATGGAATCGAACGGTCACTGGATCCTGAAACCCTGATGATCTGTGATGGTCAGGGGTCGGTTGCCATCGCCGGAATCATGGGTGGGCTCAATTCAGAGATCAATTCGCAAACTCGAAATGTGCTTATTGAAAGCGCTTTTTTTCAGCCGGCTTCAATTCGGCGTTCGGCCCGGATCCTCAATTTGGGAACCGAAGCCTCTTACCGTTTTGAGCGCGGGGTTGATTCACAGGCGACGGCGCGGGCCGCAGATCGGGCTGCAGAATTGTTGCAGAATCTGGCTCAAGGTCGGGTGGCCAAAGGAGCTCTTGATGTTTATCCTGAGCCTCGGGTTATGCCCGAAATTTTTATCAGACCCTCTCAGGCTAATAAATTGCTGGGTTTAGAGCTCGATTTTGCTGCGGTTAAAGATATCTTTGAGCGTCTGCAGATTGAGATTGTTAAAGAGACGTCGGATGGTTTTACGGTAATCCCTCCAGCCTACCGTTTTGATCTTGAACGTGAAGTCGATCTGATTGAAGAGATTGTCAGGCTTTATGGCTACGATCAAGTTCCGGTTACCGCAGCCCGGATTTCCGATCCGGAAGTTATGGATCAACCTGATGTTGCTTGTTTACGGCAGCTTCGAAAAACAATTATGGCTTATGGCTACCAGGAAGCGGTCAATTACAGTTTTATCGATCCTGAAGCGGTCAGCAGCCTGCAATTTGACCGTGAAAGCCGGTTTTACGACTTTGTTTGCCTGCGTAACCCGATAAGTTCTGAAATGGCGGTTATGCGGACCTCCCTGTTGCCTGGTTTGTTAACCAACCTCAAGGATAATTTGCGGGTTAACGTCAAGGATGTGCGACTTTTCGAAGTCGGGCGGAATTTCTACGGATTGGCCGGGCAGAAACTGCCTTCCGAAGAGCTTTTTCTGGCCGGGGTTGCTTGTGGCCGGCGTTATTGTGATCATTTCTCCGCGCCTGACGGGGCGGTTGATTTCTTTGATCTTAAAGGTCTACTTGAAGAGCTTGCCGCAAATTTGCAGCTTGAACTCAACTTTGTCGCCGAAAATTATTATAAGTGCTTGACTCCAGGTCGGGCTGCCGCTATTATGCTTGATAATCAAGTGGTTGGCTGTGTTGGTCAATTACATCATGAGGTTGCCGAAACCTATGGTTTCGATAATGAAGTACTCCTCTTTGAAATCGCACTGGCACCCCTGCTGACGGTTTCGGCTGCAGCGGTAATTACTTACCAGGGACTGGCTCGCTATCCTGCTGTTTACCGAGATTTGGCATTTCTTGTCGAGGCCTCAATCCCGGCAGCAGAAATGCTTGCCTATATTCGAAAGCAGCATAAGTTGTTGATTGGAGCGGAAGTTTTTGATGTTTTTCAGGGAGAGGTTCTGCCGTCTGGTAAAAAGAGTCTGGCTTTTAGGCTTACTTTCCAAGATATGAATAAAACCTTGACAGATAAAAAAGTTAATGCGATTATTACCAGACTAATTAAGGGGATAGAAGAATCATTTCATGGTGAAGTGCGTTGATTGCAACAGCGTTCCTTAAAAAAGGTAGCAGGCTATGACGAAAGCCGATATGGTAGAGCTGGTCTATGAGCAAATTGGGGTGTCAAAAAGGGAAGCGGCGCGTATAGTTGAGACGATTTTCGATATCGTCAAGGATACGCTGGAGAGGGGTGAAAATGTCAAGATCTCTGGTTTTGGCAGCTTTAACATCCAGCATAAAAAACCGCGTCGGGGGCGCAACCCGCAAACCGGCGAAGAAATTACCATATCAGCTCGGCGGGTCTTAAGTTTTAAGGTTAGTAATGTTCTGCGGGAACAGCTTAATCCCTGATTTTTGTTAATTGCAGCGATTTGAGAAGCAGGTCTGTAAAAAAAAGACTTGGTGAGAGAGGCAGATGGCCTCAGTAGAAAGGATTCCGGAAAAACTTTTTTTTCGCATTGGTGAGGCGAGCCGCATTGTCGGAGTCAAGCCCTATGTCTTGCGTTATTGGGAAAAAGAGTTTAATTTTTTTATAAAACCTGAGAAAAGCAGTACTAAACAACGCCTCTATCGGCGTCAAGATGTTGTCTCCCTATGTGAAATAAGGCATCTTTTGCATGAAGAACGTTATACCATTGAAGGAGCCCGAAAAAGATTAAAAGAGCTGTCGGTGTCGTTAAGCTCAGCCCTGCCCGGAGAACGCTGTTTGCCCTACTTGAAAAGTGAACTGCTTGCCATCCGAGCGATGATCGGCAACATTGTGGCGAAAAAATAGTAATAACGGGACGTAGCGCAGCCTGGTAGCGTACCTGAATGGGGTTCAGGTGGTCGGAGGTTCAAATCCTCTCGTCCCGACCAATTATAAAAACAGCCACTTGCATTGATTTGTAGGTGGCTGTTTTGCGTTGAGGGTAGGGTTGATTTGCGATGGCGTGACATCTGACGTACACTTTGGTGAGTGGCTAGGTATGGGACAAAATGCCAACGCCTGACCAATATTATTAATCTAGTACTGCGTCCCAGAAGTAATGGGTATACATCCGGCAATCTATTTTCTGCGTAAACAGCTTGCATTGAACCCATAAATAGTGTATGTAGTCAATAAATTCGTTGAATTTATTGATA
>DAOVTG010000064.1 GCA_030633185.1 Deltaproteobacteria bacterium | reverse complement strand
GTGTCAAGGACGATTAAGTCGGGTGTGAGTTCTTCGGCTATGACCAGGATTCTATTTTCATCCAAACCCTGGGCCGGGGCATCAGTTAGAGTGACAGTGTAATCATCTCGTTCGAGAACCGCAGTGGCATAAGCCAGCCACATTGGGAAATAGATGGTACCACTTTTAGTGACGGCCGGGCTTCTTTGCGGGCGGGAAAATTTTTTTAAAAAAGGCGGATTTAAGAGCCATATTCGTGGTGTTTTCAGGGTTTTTGAAGTTGTCATAAAAAATTCGCAAAGGTTAAAAGTGAGCTATAGTATTGTTATTGTTGGTTATATAATAGAGCTATAAAGGGTTACAGATATCATTTGTTAACATATATTTTACGAATTAACGTATCATACTGTTTGATCTGTTCAGCATAAAAACCAGCTTTGCCTTCCATTTGATAAGCTTGCTGAGGGCAGCTAGCCAGACAGTAAAGACAACCAATGCAATTTTTCCCGGGTTGAGGTAGAATGTCAGGTAAATCTAGGTTGATGGGGCAGACTTCTCGGCAAATTCCACAGTGGTTGCAGAGCTCATGGTTGAATTTGAGGCCATGTAATTGTAGTTCACAATCTTCAAAAATGTCTTGTCGTAAACCGAGTTGGAAAAGCAGGCAACCAAACCATTTGTAATCCAGTAGCCTGGAAATAACAATATTTTTTCTCAGGAGAAGAAAGTATTTCTGTCTTTGTGGATGGTTAATAAAGGCCGCAAGCCAGCCCGGGCGAGCTTTTTTGAACGGTTTCCAGTTAATGTTATTTGCGGATTTTGTTACTTCTTTATCCCAGTGCAAAGGAATTTTATTGAGACTCCTGGCCTTACTCAGGGGGCTGATTTCAGTTTTAGGGATGCTTGTTAGAGCACTGCAAAGCAGATCAAGAAACAAGGGGTTATCACCTATAATAATAGTGTCCAGACGTCTTGGATGGCCTCGTGTCGGGCCTAATCCTTCCATGGCGATTAAAGCATCAATAATATGCAGGTGGGGTTTTACCTGTTGATTGAGGTGTAAGATATTGTCTGCTAATTTTTGATGAGTTTTTTTCTTGTTTTTCTGACCAACCAAGCAACCCATAAGGTTTTTAAGACAAACACTCATACCCGTTTCAGCATGGGTTTTTAGTTTTGGCAGGTTTATAAAGAGGTCAGCGGTTAAACACTCTTCGGCTACCTCTGCCGTAATATCGTCCGCAAATTTGATGGGAAGAGGTTGTGATTGATTAAGATCTTTGACGACAATCCCGTGCCACGCGGCTAGGCGATCGACGCCTAGCCGTGAAATGACGTTTATTTTGCGACGATAAAAACCGCTATTTGTGCCTTCCCCGATAATGATATTTTGGTAACCTTTACTGGAGAAATAAAGAATGATAGCATGTATTAGACGCAGGTCGGTGGTGTTGCCGGTCAAGGCATTCATATTGCTGTTAAGATTGGGTTTGATAAGGATTAGTGCATTTGGTGATGCAGGCCAAAGATGTGACCAGCGGTCAAGAGCTGTCGATAAGCGGTAATTCAGTCCGGCTTTATCTAAATTAGTTAAAATATCATATGCAGGAACAGGGCTTTGACTGTCTATAATTGACATATTGGTTAAAACCGAACCAACACCTTGCAATTATTATCAATGGCTTGATTACCGGTGGTCATTAAATCCAGCAAACCATTCAGACCGGGTACAATTTTGGTTATGACATCGGTTAGAGGCAAAACCCCGTCATGATAAAGTTGGCGGATACGATCAAAGGCTCCGCCCAAGTGACCACGGGAACCGACGATTCCGATAGCATTGGTGATCATGTGGTCAACGGCATCGAGATAAAGAGGTTGACCGCTGCGGGCCAGCAAAACAACCTGACCATGAACATCAAGAAAAGGAAAGGCGCGTTGGACATTGTCAAGGTTGCCTGAAGCTTCGACCAGAACATCCATGGAGCCCCGGAAGGTCTCGAAATACTCTTCAACGTCGTAAACCCGGTCACAAAATTGGCGGGCAAATTCCCGGCGAAATGGTACCGGTTCAACAATATGTATCATCCTGGCCCCAAAAACCCGTCGCCAGAGCATGGCTGAGAAGAGACCAATCGGTCCGGCTCCGAAAATAACGACTCTTTCAGCGCCACCCGGGCGCACGGCCTCGCAAGCGACATAAGCAACCCCGGCCGGTTCAAAACAAGCTGCGGCCTGGAGGCCGTGATCATCTTCAGCCATATCGGTAATGTTGTGAGCCAGTGATGCCGGCAGATGAGCTTTATTGGCAAACAGACCATCCTCTTCCAAACCTATTAAGCGGGCATGACGGCACTGGTTAAAGTAGCCTTTACGGCAGGCGTCGCAAAATCTACAGACCATTATTGATTCGAAGGTGACCAGGTTGCCGGGTTTTAAGTGTTGAACCTGAGAGCCGGTTTTTACGACTTTACCAACCCCTTCATGTCCGATAATGCGTCCTTGGGAGGGGATCATGACCGGTGCTGAAGTTGAAATATATCCGGTTTCAGGATGGGCTTTAACCAGATGCAGATCGGTTCCGCAGAGACCGGCATAGAGCATTTCAACTTCGATATAATCCGGTTTTAGGTCTACCGGTCGGTTCTCTTGCAGAAGCAGACGGGGGTTACGATAAGTTTGCTGCGGGGTGGGATTGGTGACTCCGGCGAGTGGTTCATAATCGGCAAAAAGAGTAAGAGTTTGGGAGGTCATTTTTCTAATCCTAAGGGCAATTTAATAGGCGTTATTACTCCAAGCTCTGGAGTAGGCTGTTTGAAAAATAATCTTGATATCGAGCCATAGCGACCAGTCTCTGACATATTCGAGGTCGCTCTCTACACGGTTTATAATTTTATTCATGGTATCGGTTTCGCCTCGATAACCTCGCAGTTGAGCCAATCCGGTGATTCCGGGTTTAACTTTATGGTGGAGCATATAGCCATTTACGGTTTTACGGTATTTTTCATTCATGGGAATCGGGTGAGGTCGGGGGCCAACCATCGACATGTTGCCGCATAAAACATTAAATAGCTGGGGTAATTCGTCAATGCTGAAGCGTCGTAGCCAGTAGCCTATTTTGGTGACTCGTTTATCGTTGCGAGTTGTCTGCCGAAACTTATTGTCCTCTTCAGAGGCGGTCATGGTGCGAAATTTATAGATCCGGAAAGGTTCACCGTCCAAGCCGTAGCGCCACTGAATGAAAAAAATAGTTCCTGATGAAGAGATTTTAATCAAGATCGCGACAATTGACAATAACGGAGCACTGATTAATAATATCAAGCTGGCAATAATCAGATCCTCGGAGCGTTTTAACAGGGCATTGATACCTTTTATGGGGGTGTCCAATAGACCTATGACCGGGATCTGGTCGAAAAATTCTATGTTACTCGACAAAACCAGATCGTAGAAAAAAATATCGGGAATAAAATGGACGGAGACACCGGTGTCGCTTAATTTTGTCAGGAGTTGGGTGATCTTTTTCTCTTTATGTACCGGTAGACAGAGGTAAACTATATCAATATTTTCGTCCTGGACATAATCAGCCAATTTATCGAGGGTTCCTAAACGTAACAATTCGTTATTAAGGTTGTTTTGCTCGTCGGAAAAAGTTCCCAGAATTCTAACTCCTGTCCAGGAGTTGTTTTTTACGGCTTTCAGCAGGTGTCGACCGGCATCACCCTCCCCGGCGATGACCGCCCGCCGAATATTGTACCCTTGAGCTCTTAAAGTGTGTAATATCGTGCGCAGCAGAAAACGTCCGCAAATAATGCCCGTATACCAGCACACTGAAAAAATCAAGATCGTTTTTCGAGGAAAAAGACTATTGATATCAGCTGCGTAGGCGATGGTTATGAGAGTCAAAACAACCAGTAAACAGCAATAAAACAGGCGTGTAAATTCTTGGTTAAGTGAAGAAAAGCGCCATGAACGATAGATGCCGGCATGGTGAAAGATAATTGCTATAACAAAGAAAAGAAGAGTTAGGTGAAATGTGAAAAGGGGTGGTTTTTGGGAGGTAAAAAAAACAGTAACACAAAAAAAACAGATAACTCCGTAGAGTGCGTCAAGTAACCTCAAGACGGTCATCATATGGAACTGTTCGTTTTGTTTCAATGCTTGTCCCGGGAATTAACGTTTTTTGCTTGTTGCTGTTAAAGTCAAAATCGCACCGGCTGCGGCGGAGCTTACTTGGGCGGCATAGCGAGCGAGATAGCCGTGGCTGATTTTAGCCGTGGGTTGGTGCTGGTTTTTCTTACGTTCGGCTAAGGTTTTTTCATTGACGAGAAGTGTTAATGAGCGTTTAGGTATATCAATTTTAATCTGATCACCCTCTTCAACCAGGCCGATGAGACCGCCGGCGCTGGCTTCCGGAGAGATATGGCCGATGGCGGCTCCACGGGTGCCGCCGGAAAAACGGCCATCTGTCAGCAGTGCAACCTCCTTGTCGAGGCCGATACCGGCTAAAGCTGCAGTCGGCGAGAGCATCTCACGCATGCCCGGCCCCCCTTGGGGCCCCTCATAACGGATGACAATGATATCACCCGGCTTAATCTCACGGTTTATAATAGCTGAAAAAGCTTCTTCCTCGGTGTTAAAAATTCGGGCCGGGCCCTGGTGTTGCAGCATTTCCGGGGCGACTGCCGACTGTTTGACAACAGCCCCATCTTCAGCCAGATTGCCGGTCAGAACCGCAAGGCCACCGGTGGCATGGTAGGGATTATCCAGGGGGCGTATGGTTTCGGAATTTAAAACCTTGATGGCCGGGTTAGCGAGGAGCTCGCCCAGAGTTTTACCGCTGACGGTCAGGCAATCTTCGACTAACAGTCCTTTTTCCGCCAGCACCTTCATTATCGCGCTGACGCCGCCGGCCTGATGCAGATCTTCCATATGATCCGGCCCGCCGGGTGACATGTTGCAGATATGGGGGGTCTTAAGGCTTACCCGGTTGAATTCTTCCAGTTTAAGTGTGAGACCTGCTTCATGAGCGATTGCGGGTAGATGCAGTGAGGTATTGGTGGAGCCGCCAAAGGCCATGTCGACAGCCAGGGCGTTGTGAAATGCCTTATCAGTCAGGATTTGGCGCATCGTGATTTTTTTTTCGACCAGATTGATGATTGCCATGCCGCTCTCTTTGGCTAGGCGGATCCGGGCCGCATCGACCGCCAAGATGGTACCGTTACCGGGCAGGGCAATGCCTAAAGCTTCGGTCAGGCAGTTCATCGAATTTGCCGTAAACATGCCGCTGCAGGAGCCGGCTCCGGGACAGGCGGAATTTTCCAGCTCAGTTAGCTGTTCCAGGCTCAGTTCACCAATTTTAAGCTTGCCAATACCTTCAAAAACCGTGATCAGGTCAATTTCCTGACCGTTGCAAATACCGGTTCGCATGGGGCCGCCGCTGATAACAATTGTCGGCAAGTCGAGACGAGCCCCCGCCATGATCATGCCGGGTACAATTTTATCGCAATTGGGCAGCAGCACCAGGCCGTCAAAAGGATAAGCCCGGGCCATGCTTTCAACCGAGTCGGCAATCAGCTCACGGGAGGCGAGTGAATATTTCATGCCTTCATGGCCCATGGCAATGCCGTCACAGATGCCGATCGTCGAAAATTCCATGGGTGTGCCGCCAGCCATGCGAATACCGTCTTTAACCGCCGCACAGACTCGGTCAAGGTGGATATGGCCGGGGATTACCTCGTTGGCCGACTGAGCAACGCCGATTAGAGGGCGTTGCAGTTCGGTATCGGTATAGCCGATAGCTTTAAGAAGAGCCCGATGCGGGGCTCGCTCAGGACCTTTGGTGATCTGATGTGAACGCATTTTCATATAGGCTACTTTTCGGTATTTTCTTCCGTTTCCGAAATTTTCACGGCATAGGCCTGATTGAAATCGTCGGAGAGAGGAGTGCGAGCTTGGGCCAGACTGCCGTCGGCGCCGAAAAAGTCGACTACCGTGACAAACCCGACCGGTTCAGTAAAAAAGAAACCTAAGTTTTTCTTGTTTTGAGGATCCTTAATCAAGGCCGCCCGGCGGAAAACCTGTAGTTCCCGGCCATAACGCAGGTCACTGCGATGGCCGGCTTCGAGAACGTAGAGGTTCTCTTTGTCTCTTTTAATGATTCGGCACCACCAGGGGGTCGAATCAATCAGGCGCAACAGGGGTACTGGGTCGTTGGGGACGAGAGGCTGTAGTAATTGCCCGCTTAAGGTTGCCCTGAAGGTGAAGGAGGCAACGTTGTTGCCGGTTTGGGCATCAACCCAGGTGCAGGTGTGATATTGGTAATTACGGCCCGGGGAGGTTGTCAGAAATATGATGAACTGAACCGTTGGTGCTCCTGAGGAGTTCTTGAGCCAGGTTTTGATTAGACCTGAAATCTCCGGGCACTGGTTGAGCATGCGAGCTCTGTCTAAAAGGGTCTGATCATGACAATCAGCGACCCGTAAAGGGAGCTTGTTTTCAAGTTCAAGGCTCAACAAGGTGGCGATTTCGGGGTGCTGCAAGCTGGTTCTAGAGGGAAAAAGCAAGGCTCGGCGCCGCAGTGACGGGATGGTGGGCGGGGTTTCCGTTAGCTGCTCTTCTCTTGTAGCATCCGCTTCAAGGCCGGTACCGGCGGCGGCTTGCGGGTCTGTGTCCGGATCGCCTGATAAGTTGTCGTTAGCCAACTCCGTCTCTGCGGTCAATTTTGGTAAGTCCACTGTGTAGGCCAAGTATTTCCCGTTTCGGTAGACTGTAGCCGGTACCCAGAGGGCCGGTGGTGCTTCCGGATCAAGAGCGGCTTGCGGATTGACAACCCGCGTATAGACAACGCCCTTTACCTCCATGGTTTCAATCGAGTCATTACCTTCCGGAAAACTATCGATCTCAAGCCGGGGAAGAAAAGGTATACGGTTGCAACTCGAGAGTAATAGCAGGGCGGAGATAATGAATAACAGAGGAAGTAGGGCCAAACGTTGATTAGTCACTTATTTATATAGTTTTTGGATAAAGGGTTAAGTTATAGTAACTATTCGGGTGCTCACCATAAAGTTACAAGTAGATAGCGGCGAATTTTGCTTCGCCCTCATAAATGGGGTCAAAGCTGGGGTGCTAAAGCACCTTTTACCAGCAATGACCCCAACTCTGACAGTTTGAGATGGCACCTGAATAGAACCTGTGTACCCCTCGAAGTGGGCGAAGCAAAGTTCGTCAACTACCAGCTGCGACTTAACTACCCTCTACTCAACTGCTTTGACCATGTCGCCCTGTTTAAACTTACCGACGGCCAGAGGTTCACAGATAGCTCCGTCGAGGCCGAAAAAATCGACAATTTTGACGGTTCCCTTGAGAGCCCCTTGAGCCTGGCCCAGTGAAAGTTGGCTGCCGGGGTCTTTAATCTCACTGCCTTTGGCGTAAACTCTTAGATTCTGACCGGCCTGCAGGCCGGTCAGACGACCGGCATTAATCAAGACTCGTTTATTTTCCACCTTGATTACCCGTGCACTCCAATCGATCATCCGGACATGGTTGACCAAACTGTTGACCACCTTTTCAGACCCCGGGGTTGAGGGGTTGAGGTTATAACTCTTAACCGGGTATCCGGTGGCGGTGTCGATTAACTGCAATTCAACCTGCTGGGTCGGGGTGGTATAGGTACCGGCCATGATATTGGAGGAGAAGTGAACCCTTTCCAGAATGATGGCCTGAGCCCCAAGCTCTTTTCCCAGACGACTTAAGCGGGAGCGGGTGTCCAGGGTCTGGCTGAAAAACTGTTGTGAACTGGTATAGTGTTCAATCGCTTCACGGGGTACCAGGTTGATCCCGGGAGCCGCCGCCAGGCGCTGAAAAATTTTCTGGCTGAAGGCGTCTTGCGGAGTTGTACTTAAGCCGCGTTGCGGGTAGCTGATAATAAAGAGGACTTTGCGTTTTATGCCGCCAAAGGCAAATGCTTCATTTTGGGGGGTACCAAAGAATGAATCGGGGGCTGTTGTTGTTGCTCCGAGATTGCTCTGCTCGATGCCGCCGTTAAAGTTGTTGTTCATGTTATTCATCGGCTGGGCCGCCGGGTAGGTGTTATAGGCGACCCCTTGGCCCTGGCCATAAGCGGGGGCTCCAGGGCTACCATAATAGGGTTGTTGGGCTCCGTAAGCTGGTTGTTGGGCGTTCTGGCCACCATAGGCCGCCAGCGGGACGCCATAGCCGGGATTGACATTCTGTGCATAGTTGGCATTGGGGTTATAAGGCTGTCCGGGTTGGAAGGCACCGGCCGCAGAGCCCTGGTGTTGACCGTAAGCCGGGGCATATTGGTTGCCGGGATAAGAAGGCTGTTGATAAGGGTTGGGATACTGACCCTGATTTTGGTCGGCTACCTGTTGCCCACTGTATTGTGGTTCCTCTTCGGTCTGAGTCGCTTCCTGAACCAGCGGCTCCTCTTCCTGCACTTTCTTGCTGCCGAAAAAAGGCATACGCCAGCTACAGCCACTGATCAGAAAAGTCATCATTATGCATAACAGTAAAATTTTCCTAGTCATCGGTTACCTCTCTTTGAATTTATGAGTACTTGAACACAGCTCGTTTAATTTAACGGGGCAAAATATTGCCGCGCTCTGCCTATCGCATAGTTAGGATTATTTTTCAATTTATTTCTGACGGGCCGGATTTACAGGAACTGGTCAAGCTTGGCGCGGGCCAGCTCGGCCACGACCTCTTTTACCTGTTGAGTACTGCCTTTGCGGCAGATCAGCAGGGCGTCATCACTTTCCACGATGAGGAGGTTTTCAACATCTACCAGAGCCGTTAGCTTGCGGCTGTAGACGGTGTTATCGGTGGCTCCGATAGCAATCACGGGTGGCGAGCTGGAAAAGGGCGAGAGTTGTAATTCATCCAGAGAATCCCAGCTTCCCAGGTCACTCCATGAGAAATCAGCCGGGACGACCACAACTCGTTGTGATTTCTCCATGATACTGATGTCAATGGAGATCGCCTCTACCTCCTGATAGAGTTGCTCAAGCGCTGGTTGCAGGCCCTGGTCGGCGCGGTTCTTGACAAAATCTGCCAGGGACATGCTAAGTTCCGGGGTCAGTTTGGCAATCTCTTCAAGAATGCTTCCGGTCTTCCAGATAAAGATGCCGCTGTTCCAGTAATAACCGCCCTCCATCAAATAGGTTGCAGCCGTCCGGTAATCTGGTTTTTCAACAAATCCTTCGACTTTGAAAGCGGCCAGCTCCTGATCATCGGCGGATGGCAGCTGTTGGCCTCCCTGAATATAACCATAGCCGGTCTCCGGGCGGTTCGGTTTGATGCCCAGGGTAACCAGACTGCCGTCGGCAGCACATTCGGCAGCACGCAGGAGATGAGCTTGAAAACGATCCTGATCGCCGATGTAGTGGTCGGCCGGAAAAACCATCATGATAGCATCTTTGCCAACTTTATCGGCCAGAAGTTGGGCTGCCAGGGCGATGGCCGGGGCCGTGTTGCGGCCCCGGGGCTCGGCGATAATCTGAGTTTCATTAAGATGGGGACTCAGATTATTGACGACATCAGCGTACTGTTCTTGATTGGTAACCACTATCAGGTTAGATTCCGGAATAAAAGGCAGCAGTCGTTTTACCGTAACTTCAAGGGTTGTGCTGCCGGTAATTAGAGGGATCAGCTGTTTAGGTTTCCGGTGTCGGCTCAAAGGCCAGAAGCGGGTTCCTGAGCCGCCAGCTAAAACAACTCCATAGATATTTGGCATTTATTTATCTCTCTCTGTAGAGGTTTTGTATTAGTTTCAAATTGCCGAGGCTGGGGTCATTTCTTGACGAAGGCGTATCGAAATATTCGCTTTTGTCAAGGGCAGTCCAACAGCTTTTGTCAAGATGTGACCTTATTCAAGAGGGCGCACCCCAGAGTACTTCCTCGCTACGCTCACAGCGAAGTAAAATTCACTGATTTTCATTGTAACGTCAGCTTTCTGAGTCGCGCTGGTAATCATCTTCGTATCTAACAATGTCATCTTCACCCAAATAACTGCCGATTTGGATTTCGACAATCTTGATTCTCTTGTTGCCGGGATTGGTTAGCCGGTGTTTGGCTCCCCGGGGGATAAAGATGTGGGTGCCTGTGTCCAACATCTGCTCTTGGTTGTCAAGGGTTACCAGGGCCGGGCCGTTGGTGATGATCCAGTGTTCACTGCGCTGTCGATGAGACTGCAGGCTCAAGCGCTGGCCGGGGTCGACAAAGATCTCTTTGATCTGATGATTGTCGGCTAATAGCAGTGAACGAAACGAACCCCAGGGGCGGAAAACTTCATTTAGCATAATAAGTTTTTCCTGAATCAAAGTCTAATGCAGCAGTTCTAAAGCATATTTATCATCGTTGTTACGGGTTAGAACCACCATCATCTCTTTACCGTTCTTTTTGGTAAAACCGAAATCGACGATATCACGGGGAAATTTGGGCGATTTCCAGCTCTCTCGAATCTCGCCGTTACGCCACTGCAGGCCGATAATCTGGTCGTGTTTGACATTTTCATCAACCACCAGGCCGATTCCCTTGTCAACCAGGCCGGGGTTGACGACCCGGCGTTTTTTGATCAAAAATATCTGTTGACCATAGCTGTTGCGTTTGACAAAACGGCGGGCTGAGTAGCGGATATCGGCGGTTCGGGTAATCGAGAAGCCGCCCTCATATTCGATCTCTTTAAGTTTCTGGTTGTAAGGGCTTTCATCAAAGACGCCATATTGATCGTCGGAACTGATCAGCACCTCGGAGTTTTTGGCATTGAAGCCAGCCAGGTTGCCCTGTTCATCGGAAACCAGGAGATGGTTTTTATTAAAGGGGCTCATGTTGAAATTATAGAGTGAGAAGACATCCCGGCCCTTGCGAAACTCTTTGCGTACCGAGAACTTGCCATTGTAATAAGCTCCCCAGCGGATCGGTGTTTTGTATTGTTTAAATTCATCCATATCCTGAACCATTAGGACTTTGTTGCCGTCTCGTTGCTCAATGACGCGAAAGTAGTGGGGGTAGTTCTTGCCCAGAAGTTTGGGTGATTTCTCTTT
>DAOVTG010000193.1 GCA_030633185.1 Deltaproteobacteria bacterium | reverse complement strand
TCAATCAGGGGATTGATCTCGACCATCGAACAATCCTGCGCTTCAAAAAACTTATAGAGATTCATGAACAGGGCACTGGCCTGACGCACAACTTTACCCTCAAAGCCAAGACCGTAAGCAATTTTTATGGCCTGAAAAGACTGTAAACCAAGAGCCGGATCGATAAACTCCTTAATAATCTTTTCCGGAGTTTCAGCCGCAACCTTCTCGATCTCCATACCCCCTTCGGTACTGGCCATGATCACCGGACACTCACTAGCCCGATCAACGACGATACCGAAGTAGTACTCCTTTTTGATATCCATCCCCTCTTCGATAAGCAAGCGCTTGACTTGCTTGCCTTCGGGGCCGGTCTGATGGGTAATCAGCTGCATGCCTAAAATTTCACCAGCTACTTTTTTGGCTTCATCAAGACCGTTAACCACCTTGACGCCGCCGCCTTTTCCACGACCGCCAGCATGAATCTGAGCCTTGACCACAACCGTGCCCCCGCCCAACTCACTAAACGCCCCTTCAACCTGATCAAGGTCAAAGATCGGAACCCCGCGAGGCACCTGAACACCCGCTTCTTTAAGCAGGGCCTTAGCCTGATATTCATGAATTTTCATATCTACTCCTAATGGCTTTAGGCTCGCAAGCCGCCTTGATAATTAGTTGTCAACTGTTTTTCCATAACCTCTTCACGGGTATAATTGGGCAATACCAATGGCGCAACGCGGTCGGTATCTACTCCGGCCTCAGCCAACTCTTTATGGTAAGCATCAACATGATCCATATTGACGTTGCCAACTTCACCGTCAAAGTTTTTGACATAGGCGGCTGCATTGGTACCGGCGCGGCGGCCGAAAACCGTAATATCGAGCAGCGAGTTACCCATCAAACGGTTCTCTCCGTGGACTCCGCCAGTGGTTTCACCGGCGGCAAAGAGACCGGACACGTTAGTGGCGCTGTCATCAGTAATCGTCAGGCCGCCATTTTGATAATGCAGGGTCGGATAGACCAACATCGGGACTTTACTGATATCAATCCCATAACGCATAAACTGAATATGTTTGGCTGGAAGTTCACGTTTAACCGCACCGGGGCCTTCCAGGATCTCAATCATTGGTGAATCAAGCCAGACGCCAACCCGGCCGGTAGCCGTAATAATCCCATTGCCTCGCTCCATACATTCGCGAATAATACAGGCCGATTCAACATCACGGGGTTCACGTTCAAAAACAAACTGTTCAGCATCGGTATTGAGCAGATTAGCGCCTAAGCCGCGTACTTTTTCGGTAATCAGCAAACCGATATTCTGTTCCGGAAAAGCGACACCGGTCGGATGATATTGGGTTGAGTGCATAAATGCCATCGGCACCCCGGCCCGATAGCCCATCACCAGACCATCTGCCGTCGCCCCATAATGGTTTGTTGTAGCAAAACCCTGAATATGGAGGCGACCATAACCACCGGTTGCCATTATCGTAGCTTTAGCTTTGATGACAAAATATTCTTCAGTCTCCATATTATAGAAGAGAGCACCAGCAGCCCGACCCTGACTATCTTTAAGGATCTCGACGGCTGAAGAGAACTCTAAAACATTAATATCGCCAGAACGGTTACGCGACTCATCGCGCAAAACCCGCATAATCGCCGAACCGGTCATATCGCCGGAGGAGTGCATCCGTTTCCGACTGGTACCACCGCCATGACGTACCCTTAAGCGACCATCAGGATCTTTATCAAACATCAGACCCAAACGTTCGAGCCATTCGATAACCAAGGGGGCATCATTAGTCAACGCCGCGACCAATTCGGGAGTATTGGTAAAGTGACCACCACCGATAACATCAAGATAGTGATAATAAGGTGAATCAACCTCCTGAGTTGCCCCCTGAATTCCACCTTCCGCCATAACCGTATTGGCATCACCATGGCGCAATTTAGTTGCCACAATAACCTTACAACCATTTTCCTGAGCCATCAAGGCCGCCGCCGTTCCAGCGCCACCGCCGCCGATAACCAAGACGTCAGTTTCATAATCCGTCAGTTTATCAAGTTCGGCTCCTGAGACCAGAAGACGGGCTTTTGATTCCAGTACATCGACAAATTCATCAGGATAGCTTTCGCCTTTGCTCGGACCAATTTTGACATCACGCCGACCATCGTCTTTGTAATCAGGATGAAATTTACTCAGCACCTCTTCACGACCGGCCAAAGTCAAAGGTTCAAAATCGATCCCTTTTTTGCTCCGTTCGAGCCGCTCCGGACGGCTGGCTTCGACCTTTTTGATCAAATCCAGCATTTCAGGTGTATAACCCATGATTAAACCTCTATATTTAAAACTATCTATTTAATGGTTTACAAACTCGTAAAAAGTAACGGGACAGACAGTCTCCTAGAGAAACTGTTTCTCTTCCGGCTGCCAGCCTTTACTATCTTGAGGCTCCATTTCGCGGGCAACATAAAGTTCGCGCAAAGTATCTTCGCTATCACCCACCAGCTCTTTCAAGACATCGACGAATTTACCATCATTGATGGCGGCAACCCGGGGTTTAAGATGTTCAGCTTGGGGAACCTGATATTTAGCATGCACCCGACGACACAACTGAGCCAGATGAAAATGTTGAATCTGGGCCGGACAACGCGAAGAACAGAGTCCGCACTGAATACAATCAAACGAGAGGCGGGCCGCCTTGGCAATATCACCGCGCATCGCCGCATTAACATACTCCATAACCTCAATGTCCATGGGACAGGATTTGGTGCAGGTATTACAGGCCACACATTTCATAACTTCAGGGTAGAGTTTCATAATGGTTTCAGCAGAAGCATCTACCTCTTCAATCTCATACGCCGCCCGATTAGCCGGGAAAAACGGCATCTGAGTCAGGTACATATCCTCTTGCACGACAGTTTGACAAGCGAGACAGAAATGCAAGTGATAATCTCCGGCAACTCGATAAATAGTCGGACAGGCTCCGCAGATACCGCCGCGACAACCACATGAGCGGATAAACTGGTAACCGGCATATTCGACCGCTTTCTGGATGGTCATGGTTTCTGGAACCTGATACTGTTTCCCCATGATATAGATCGGCACCAGTTTTGTGCCTTCTGGCAGAATAGCCCGGTCGCCGGTTGCTACCCTGATCTCTTTTTTTGCCTCACTCATTGCAAGCTTCCTCCTGCGGCTCCACCATAAAGCTGCTAGTATGAGCGACGAACTTTGCTTCGCTCTCATAAACGGGGTCAAAGCTGGGGTGCTGGCGCACCTTGTACCAGCAATGACCCCAATCCCGACAGTTTGTAGGCGGCACCTGAATAGTTACCTTCTATTTATAATTTATTTAATGGCTTAATGGCCGCTCATTCCGGACTCAACCAAGAGTTCTGTATCCTGGAACGTGGTCGCCGGAGCGGGCTCATCGTAGCTCTGGCCGGGTACATATTCCATCATCTTCTGCGCATTCCTACCGACTGTGCGGAACAGCGACATTACCGAAATATCATTGGGACAAGCCGTATCACACATCCCGCAACCGATACAAGAGATAACCATATGGTTTAAACGGGTCAGATGAAACATTACGGTATTGGCCGGCATCCGGATAGCGCCTTTATCTTTAGCCCAGCCCAGATACTGATCGGGGGTATGCTCAAAAGTCGGAGAACGAAAGACACATTCGCGACAGTAACAGATCGGACAGTTGATCATGCAGTTGTGACAGCGCATGCAGGTCGAAAGGAGCTCTTGAATTCCTTTGATAGAGTTTACTTTGCTGCTAAAATCACCTAACACCTGCTCGCAAGATTTTGTCCGATCAGCTTTGACAGATGCGATAATCTCTTGCCGTTTAGGGTTCTCCTGACCATTGAATTCGAGGATACTCTTTTCGCTTAAGGCATCGGCCAGTTCATCCCCGGCTTCAACATAGAGCTGTTTTTCGGTATCAACACCCCAGAGTCCGACGACCATATCAACGACACCGGCATCTATGGCCGGATACTCACAAATCTCACAAGCTGAGCGGAAAGAAGCCGCATCATCCGGGCTGCAAGCCCCGGTTACCGCTTGTTTACGAAGATCAAGGGCCGGAGTCTTACCCGCTTTACAGAGAGCAGAAAAATCTTTCGGCTCGTAAGTACCAAGACAGTCAACTGCGATAATCAGCAGGGAATCGCGGGTAATCTGTTTAAATTTAGCAAGTTCAACCAGGGCCCGAGCTTCACAGGGGCGAACCACGACGCCGATCTTTTCACCGGGATCACGAAAAGTCAGGTTCGAAATAATCCGGGCCGCCTGAACCGGCATCACCGGAGCGCCGATATCGGTATCCGCCAATAGCGCCGGATTTTTAATCAAGGCATGGACATAATTATCGCCGCCGGTGGTTTGCTTGGGCACCAGAAGGCTACCTACCAAGTCACTCTCAAGCAGCCGGGTCAAAAAGGCTTCGATCTCGCCATTAAAGGAGTCGGAAGACAGATCGATTACTGTCGTTTTCATCGTTATAATTCTCCAAACGTGTAAATAGTGAAACTATTTGTAAATAATGGTAACTATTCAGGTTCCCACTATAAAGCCACAACAAATGACGACGAACATTGCTTCGCTCCCACAAACGGGGTCAAAGCTGGGGTGCTGACGCACCTTGTACCAGCAATGACCCCAATCCCGGCAGTTTGCAGATAGCACCTGAATAGTTACAAATAATGTAACTATTACAGTAGCAAAAAGTTATAGCAAATGGCATACAAACTTTGCTTCGCTCTCTCAAATGGGGTCACATCTTGACAATGGCTGTTGGTTGCCTTTCGACTTGTCCGATTATCTCGATACGCCATAGTCAAGAAATGACCCCGCCTACGGAAGTTTGAAACCGATTTAAAGATCCCATTCGTCAGCTAGGGGGTTTTTCCCTTGAGACTGCAAAGCTCCGTCGTATTCGCGGATAGTCTCGGCAAAAAGGCGG
>DAOVTG010000174.1 GCA_030633185.1 Deltaproteobacteria bacterium | reverse complement strand
GTGCCGTGAGGCTGAGCGCACTCTTTATACCCTCTCCGCAGCCTATCAAAAAGATGTCACTCCGGAACAATATGAGGTTATTGTCGTTGATAATGGCTCGTCGGAGCCTTTGAGCAGGCTGGCGGTTGAGAGTTTTGGCGGTAATTTTCACTATTTTTTTCATGCTACCGAGAGTGTTTCTCCGGTCGAGATCATAAATAGATCCGTTGATCATTGCCGCGGGCCCTTGATTATGGTTATGATCGATGGTGCCCATATGCTCTCTCCCGGGATCATTGCCAATGCGTTGCGGGTTTTCAGGGCCTTTGCGGATCCCTTTATCGCGGTTGTCGGATTTCATTTGGGACCCGAAATCCAAAATAGTTCCGTGGCGAAAGGCTATGATCAGAAGGCTGAAGATGCACTTTTAGAAACCGTAGATTGGCGTCACAATGGTTATGATCTTTTTAAGGTGAGCCTGGGATTGTCTTACGATTGTGCCGGCTGGTTTGGTCCGTTAATGGAGAGCAACTGTTTTTTTATGCGTAAAGAGAACTTTCTGCGAATCGGCGGATTCGATTCACGATTTACCGAGGTCGGAGGCGGGCTGGCTATTCTCGACCTGTTTCACTCAGTTGTGAATAATCCTGAGCAGGAGTATATTGTTCTTTTAGGTGAGGGGAGCTTTCATCAGTTTCATGGCGGGGTGGCCAGTAATGCCCCTTACGCCGAGCACCCCTGGGAGCGTTTTCATGATCAGTATGAAGCCTTAAAAGGGCATGCTTTTCAGGTTGTGGTGCGGCGACCGATCCTTTTTGGCGAGATTCCCCCCGAAGCGGTGTGGTGGGCGCGGCTTTGTGCTCAGGTCGGTTTGAAATGGTGGGAACAGAGAGATCTGTCCGGTGATGAGATCTCCACTGCGACCTTCGGTTATGCGATGCAGGCGGCGAAAAATGTTGGTGACGAAGAACGGTCAAGCGGTGATCTCGAGCAGAAATTTTATGCGCTTCAGCATCGCTATGATCTGTTGACGGCGGAATATAACCGCTGCGAAATGCAGTTGGCCCAAGAACGCAACTCCTGCAGGGGTAAAATTGGTGCCATTTTGCATAAAATTGGCCGCCTGATAAAACCGGTATCGCGGCGCTGAAGTTAATATGACTAAACTTTGGAGTTTTTATCTACCGCAGTTTCACACCATTCCTGAAAATGATGTCTGGTGGGGAGATGGCTTTACCGAATGGAGTAATGTAAAGACGGCGGCACCCCAATTTTTTGATCATTACCAGCCTCATATCCCAACGGGAACGAACCCTGGAAATTACTATGATCTGCGCGACCCTGAAGTAATGGTTCGTCAATCTATTCTGGCCCGACGCTATGGCATTCACGGATTCGTTTTCTATCATTACTGGTTTTCCGGAAAACGTTTATTGGAAACTCCGGTTAATACTCTGCTTAAAAACCGTGACTTTACAATGCCTTTTTGTCTTTGTTGGGCTAATGAGAGTTGGTCCAGACGTTGGGATGGTTTTGACAGTGATGTTCTGATGCCGCAGAGTTACTCTGCGGAAGATGATGAAAGGCATATCCGTTACTTGATGCCGATCTTTAAAGACCGGCGTTATTTCAAGCATCGGGGTCGGCCGGTTTTTATCATTTATCGCAGTGAAGAATTGCCTGACCCTGAACGCACAACCCGAATCTGGCGCCGGGAAGCCCAAAAAGCCGGTTTTGATGATCTTTATCTGCTCAGAGTTGAAGGTTTTCAAGGTGATTTTGATCCGTCGCAGCATGGTTTTAATGCAGCGGTAGAATTTGCGCCGGATTGGCGCTGTTTGCAACGTCGTGTCTATTTGGATAGTGGCAAGCGTTGGCTCGATAAAGATGAGGTTGGGGATTCAGGAACCACTGATAACCGGGTCTTTCTCTACGATGATGTGGTAAAAGCCATGCTGGCCAAGAAGAAATCACCATATAAACGTTATTATGGAGTGTTCCCGGCATGGGACAATTATGCCCGGCGGCAAAAATTGGGTGGTGGAACCATAATTCACGCCAGTTGCCCGGCCGCATACCAGCGTTTTTTGGAGGCGGTGATTGAAAAGACAAGGTGCGAATTTCAGAAAGAAGATCGTTTGATATTTATTAATGCCTGGAATGAGTGGGGAGAAGGGTGTCATCTGGAACCTGACAAAAAGTATGGTTATGAATATTTGCGTGCAACCCGGGATGCTTTGCGGAAATTTGGTGAACATGGATCTTTAGCTTCTCTTCTGGTGGAAAAGTTAAAAGGATTACGGAGACGTTTTTTAATTTGATATAGTTTCTAAAGTGCAGTCTTCGAATTGTCTCGATGCGGGGACATACCTCCAGGCCGGGCTGAGCTGTGTCCCCAGTCGAAGTGGGCGAAGCGATGTTCGCCGCTATCTGCTGTAACATAACGACTGAGTTATGGGCATCTGAGTGGGTACAATTTGTTAAATTAAGAAAGGGAGAGACTTCCTTGTTGGCCCGAAGAGAGGTTACTTTAAATAAAATTTTGGCTATTTTGCGCCGGGAACACTCTCTTTTCTATATCTTGCGCAGTCTGGCCCATCTCTTGTTGCCGTTAATCTGGGTAAATCGTTTAAGGCGTTGGCAGTATGCTCTTTCACGTAATTTCCGGCGGCAAAAGTTTTTTCAGCGCGATTTTGTCCGTTGGTTTTTTTCGAGTCAACGGAGCTGGGTGCAAAAACGACCTTTTCAGCAAAAAAAGTTTTGTGATCCACTGCTCAGCGTTATTGTTCCATTTTACAATCAGGGCGACTGTTTAGATGCCTTGAGTCGAAGTCTGGCCTCGCAAACCTTCAGACGTTTTGAAGTGATACTGGTTGATGATGGCTCTTGCGAGATCTCAGCCCGGGAAAAATTGGCCGCAATTGAACAGGAACAACGTTCCGGGTGGCTGATTTTACATCAGAAAAACTGCGGGGTTATTGAGGCCCGCAATCAGGCGATAGCCCGTGCTCGAGGAAAGTATATCTTTCCTCTCGACAGTGACGATACCATCGCCCCGACTTTTCTCGAAAAGTCTCTTCTGTTACTGGAGTCTTTACCTGATCATTACTTTGTCTATAGTTGGAGTAAGGTGGTCGGGCCGGATCCTTGTATCTGGAAAACTGAAAAAAGTGATCCGGTTAACTTGTTACATGAAAATTGTCTCGGGGTTGCTGTTTTTCCGCGGCAGGCCTGGGTCGAGGTTGGTGGCTATAACTCTATAATGAAAGAGGGGTATGAAGATTGGGAATTTTATGTCAATCTGATTCGGCATGGTTATGTCGGCCGGGTCATACCTGAAGCACTGTATCATTACCGAGTTCAGGAGGGTTCCCGAAATCATCAGGCCGAAGACTCTTTTATAGAGTTACGGCAGAATATTCATGACCTTCATCTGAGTTATGTAATGAGGCACCGTCGAGCCTTGCGACGCTTGGCCCGACACCATTACCGGGTGGCCGAGCCGCTCGTGAATATGATCACTGAGGCCAATTCAGAGAAGCTTTTTTTCTGGTTGAACCTGGTTACTGAAGCATCTTTATCACCAATTTTTTTCTCCCGGCTTCTGTTTTTTGTTGAAGATCCACAAAATTTTTTGATAGTTAGCGTCGGAAAGCAGTGGCAGCCGTTTTTTCTTTACAACCAACACCCGAGACTTCATGTCTATTTTCCCGAGAATTATCACCCTGAGGGTGATAGTAACTATTTTTATAACTATTTGCAGAGCGCTTACAAACTTGAAAAAATAGAACCCGAATATTTTCGCTCCGAAGCCAGCCTGGTCGATGAGCGGCGACCGGAAAAACGAAAATTAAGGATTCTTTATCTGGCACCATGGCTGATTACCGGCGGTGCCGACACCATGACCGTCGACTGGTTTCAGCAGCTTGCTCCCGCCTGGAGTGAAAAATACTTTGTTACTACGTTGGCTCGGGAAAATCTCTGGTTACCTAAAATTGCCGATCATGCTAAGGAGATCTATGATCTGCCTTTATTGGGTTGTTCAGATCAGACAGCGATGATTAATTTTCTGTTTGATTTTATCGCCTTGCGGAAAATTGATCTACTGCACATCATGAACAGTGAAGTTGCTTTTAAGGCTCTGCCGAGATTGAAAGAGTCTTTTCCAGGGCTTAAAGTAGTAGCTCAATTCCACTGTTTTGATTATCTCTTAGATGGTTGTCGAACCGGTTACGCTTTTACGGTGCCGCAGCTCTATGATGATTTTATCGATGCCTATAATCTTGAATACGACCGTCTCGGTGAGGAGATTCATGAGCTCAACCCGTTAATTAAAAAAGATAAATTAAAGAAAATCTACGGTCGGGTAGATGGTGTTTTTTATGATCCTCGGCGACGGCCGGGGGTTCCGGAAATAATGCGCTTTCGTCAGAAGAGTAAACTGAATCTTCTATTTATAGGGCGTCTTGACCGTCAGAAACAGCCCCTGCGGCTTCTGGCGGTGGCGGCTCTCTTAAGGGCTAAAAAAATTCCGTTTGTTCTGCATGTTATAGGTGAAGGAAATCTGGAGTCCCAAAAAAAAGAATTTTTTGCTGAAATGCGTCGTCATGATCTAGCAGAATATGTCTGTCTCTATGGAGAACAGCCTTTAAGTAGCCTTTATGACTGGTATTTGATTGCTGATATTCTGCTTTTGACTTCGGATTGGGAAGGGGTGCCGATGGTTCTCTACCAGGCCATGGCCATGGCGGTGGTGCCGGTGGTGGCCGAGGTTGGCGGCGTCGCCGAGCTTGTAACCTCGGAATGCGGTTATCTGGTTTTAGAACGAGAAAATCCTGAAGCCTATGTTGCGGCGATCAGGGAACTTTTAGATGAAAAACTGCGGCAAGAGATGGCCTCTGCAGCTCGGCAACGCATGCTTGACCACTTCTCTCTGGCTGGCCTTGATCGAGAATATAAAGCCTTTTATAAGGGTCTCATAAAATGAATTATCTGGTTTTAGGTGGGGCCGGTTTTATCGGTTCACACTTGGTTGATGCCCTGGTCGCCGCCGGTCACCGGGTGCGGGTCTTTGAGCGGCGGGGTTGCGAGCTTGGCAATCTTGCCGCCGTTCTTGACAAGATCGAGTTATGCTATGGTGATTTTACAAAGACCAAAGATCTTGCTGGAGCCCTTGAGGGCATTGATCTGGTGGTTCATCTGGTGAGTACGGTGGTGCCAGCCTCTTCCAATCTTGACCCCCTTTATGATATAGAGACAAACCTTAAAAGTACGGTTAGCTTGCTTGAGCTGGCGGTAAAAAAAGGTGTCAAAAAAGTAGTTTTTGCCTCTTCCGGGGGTACGGTTTACGATCCGGCATCGGTCTTGCCTATTCGGGAAGAGAGTTCGACCGAACCCCTGTCATCATACGGTATCATCAAATTGACCACCGAAAAATACCTTAAACTCTTTCACCATCTGCATGGTCTTGACTACACGATCTTACGGATTGCCAATCCCTATGGCGAACGGCAGAGATGCAGCGGCGCCCAGGGGGCGGTCG
>DAOVTG010000195.1 GCA_030633185.1 Deltaproteobacteria bacterium | reverse complement strand
CTCGTAAAAAGTCACGGGATGGCTAAGTAAAAATTTCGATATACAAGATGTTGTGGTTTTTCAGGCGCGAGACCATACATGTAGTATGTCGAGTGCCTGAAAAACCACAACAGCGCAGTAGATCGAAATTTTTACGACGCCATCAACTTTTAGTTACAAATGGTTTATGATTGGTAATTGTGGAAGAAAATCTTCGCCGACAAAGATTTACAGGGCCCTTTTCTCAATCGGGTTTTTCCCTGCTGGAATTTCTCCTGGTTCTGGCCCTGATCGGTTTTTTGCTGGCAGTTATCCTGCCGCGTTTTCAGCGGGCAACGGTGGCTTCTCGCTTTGCTGAAGTGCGTCATCAGGCGACCGAAATCGCCAGTTTTATCAATCAGTGGACTGAAGTTCAGGTTCGGGCTCAGCTTGCTGATACCTCATTTACCCATAAAGACTTCCTCATGGAGAGGATTTCAAGGATCAATAACAATTTTAGAAGTGAGCCCCTGCACCGGCACTATACCGGCAGCGACAATTTCAATGGGGTCGAGATGCTCATCTCACCCGACGATATCCCCCGTAACCCTTTCAATCAGGCCTCCTTTTTTAACCCCGCTAATGATGATTCTAAACGGGCTCCGAGCCCCAATCCCGGCTTGCTCTATCTGACTTCATTCAGGGAAACGAAACGGCCCGGTAAAGGCGGTGACCGGGGTTTGCGTTTTTTCTACCTCATTTTTACGGGAAGCGATTCCGATCCCCGTGATCCCCAATTTGGCACTTGGTACGGCGGCATGGATGATGAATTGGAACCTGACATCCGTCGCGGGGTTTTCATCAACCGCTATCCCGACATTCCCTATCGCCCATCAAGGGCGGTCGATGAGCGCTGGCGCTAGGAGGCTGTCCGTAATTCAGGTTTTAAGTTGCAGCGGATAGCTGTGAACTTTGCTTCGCCCTCATAAATGGGGTCAAACCTTGACAATGGCTGTTGGTAGCTTTTCGGTTTGTCCGATTATCCCGATACGCCATAGTCAAGGAATGACCCCGTCTGCGGAGTGTTTACCTCTTTCCCGCCACGACTCGTTTCTGTTTTTTGTTCCAGTAATAACCCTGTCCCAGGGGGTCGGTTGGAATTTTCTTGATCAGGCCGGCTTTTAGTAATTCATCCAAGCTTTCAATATTCCGTTTTTTTTCATTGGCAAACCTCTGGGCTGCATTCTGTAGTCGGGTGAGATGCTTTAAGCGGGTCGCTTTTTTTTCGTAGAGTATTTTAAGGCTTCCCGGAGGCTGGTCGGCGGCCATTCTGGTCATCAGGACTTGGGCCTGTTGGTAGGCTCCCTGTTTTTTCAGGGTTTTTAAGAGGAGGGCAAAAAAACTTTTAGGGGCGTCCGGCTTTTCGGCGGCCATAAGAAGGTAGCGGCCGGCGGTGGTGTAATCGTTCTGGTAGAGGTAGAAATCGTAGCCGAGCCAGAAGGGCAGCTCCCAGCTTTCGGGAAAGGTTTCGATTCCTCGTTCGAGGATGGGACGGGCCAGGAGGATATCGTCGAAATCCTGGATCAAACCCATGCCGGAGAAGAGATAGGCGTTGTAATAGCGGGGATCGAGTCGGGTGACGCGATCCATGATTGCATATTTCCAGGGGCTGTCGAGGGCAAAATCGAGTGGTTTCCAGACCAGGCTGCCGGTATGTTGGATCGCCCGGATAAAGAGGATATCGGCCAAAAGTCCGCGATGGTCGAGACTTAAAAACTCCAGGGCTTCTATGGCGGGGGGCTCAAGGCGCAGGTCGTCTCGCAGCGGACTTTTAAACCAGGTTTGCGAACTATAGTTGATACCGACCGCTATAAAGAAGAAAAAAACTGAGAGAAGAAGTCGTTTCATGACACTCTTAAAGATCCCGGTTTTTGAGGAGGGCCCCGGCAGCGGTCAGCAGGGCGGCTAAATAGAAGAACCAGTAGAGCAGGGCAAAGAGTACCTGTTTTAAGGGGAGTTGTTGACGGTGGATGATCTCTAAACGAAAATCAAAAAGGTCAAAGTTGGGCATCAGGTAGGAGATGATTTTAACACTTTGTAAATGTAGAGGTGAGCCAAAGCGTCCCAAAGCGATAAAACTCTCAACTGCTTCAGTCATTGAGTGGCCGATAATAAAGATGCCGATTACCATGATGGCGTTTAAGGTGAAACTGATTCCCAGGGCATAGAAAAGAAAAGCGACACCACTTAGCAGGGTAAATTCACAAATATTCCAGAGCATCGCCCAGATCAGGCCATAGACCGGCTCGCCGCCAAAGAGCAGGGTCAGAAGAAAAAGTGCACTACCGCTGACCAGGCTGAAAATGATGATAATTATGGCGGTGCCGCTGAAACGGCCAAGGATATAGGCGGGTCGGGAAACCCGGTTTAAGAGGACGTAAAGTTCGTTGCGCTCCTCTTCGCGATAGAGAGAAAATGAACCGAAAAGGATAGTAACCAGAAGGCAGATCAGAGCCATCCCGGCCATGCCGCTGTTTTGAATGACGCGGGCCACGTCACCGAGAGAGAGGGTACTTAAATAAGCCGAAAAACCGAGTAGAAAAAGCAGGAAAAAGAGCAGGCCGACAAAGACCCGATCCCTGAAACTCTCGATCAAGGTAGTTTTAGCAATTGTTATGATGTGGTGCATTTGACCTCTTTTTTAAAACCTTCATCAAGATCTTTAGCCTGGTGTTGAGCCAGAAACTCATCGACTTTTCCCAGAAAACGTAAGTTTCCGTCGACAATAATGCCGATCCGGTCGCAGAGACGTTCGACTTCAGCCAGGATATGGGAGCAGAAGAGGATGGTTTTGCCCTCATTTTTGAGGCTTAGTAAGAGGTCGATAACTTCATTTTTGCCGATCGGATCGAGTCCTGAAGTCGGTTCGTCGAGGATCATCAGTTCAGGATTGCCGGCAATTGCCTGGGCGATGCCGACCCTCTGTCCCATCCCTTTTGAGAGTTTGGCAATTCGGCGTTTGGCAAAAGGTGCCATGCCGACCTTGTTGAGCAGGGTCGAGACCATTTCTGAAGTTTCACTTCTCTTTGCTCTTATGGCTTGCGGCCGGGCCAGATTATACTGCATTTTAATATATTCGCCGACCGTCAGGTTGGGGTTGGGGCGAAAATTTTCCGGTAGATAACCGAATCCGGGCCGGGGTTCGGCCGCTTTAAGTTCCTCATTATTGAAGATAACCTGACCTTGAGTGGCCTTGATAAATCCCATAATGAGTTTGACAGCAGTTGTCTTGCCAGCTCCGTTGGGGCCTAAGATGCCGATAATTTCGCCTCTTTCAAGATCAAGGGAGAGCCTGGTCAGGGCTTCGACAGCGCCCTCCCGGCTCCGGTAGGTTTTACTTAAATCTTTGATTGAGAGGATGGGGTTCGGTTGATTCATAATTTTGGCCGATCCGGGGCTCTTTTTTCCGTTTCAGGTGGTTTTCGGTCTGCTTGATGCAAACTTGAGAGGGCTTTTTTCAGTTCGGCGGAAGGGCTTTCTTTCAGTTGGTCTATCGGATGGATAGGGGGCGGCAGGGGGTGTCCTTTGTCATCAGCCTTGATGACCGGGGAGGGCGTTTCAGCTGTTTCAGCTATTTGCTTACTTAGAGCCAGCTTTTTCGGCAAACTATGTTCTTTGTTCCGGGGTTTTTGATAGAGCAAAAAAAAGGCCGCCGCCATGATCAGGAGCAGGCCGAAAAACAGCCCGCTTTGCAGAAAAATCTTTTTTTGCTCTTTCCGAGGTGTTTTTTTGCTCGGAGTTTCTCCCTTGATACTGCGAATCGCGTTCGCGAAATGATCTTTGCTGATTTCGGTTTGGCTGTCAATGTAGGCGGCCATCAGGCTTCTTTCACAGATGATATTGATCAGGCGCGGCGTTCCCTGGCTGAAAGTATAGATCCGGTCGATAATTTCAGGTGAAAAGACGGCCGGTTTATCGGGGGCGGCGATTTTGAGGCGATGGCTGATATAGGTTGCCGTCTCTTCCCGGCTGAAGGGTTTCAGGCAATAGCGGATTGTGATTCTCTGACTCAGTTGAGACAGACTTTGATTTTCGATTTTTTCTTCGAGCTCCCTCTGGCCGACCAGAAATATCTGCAGAAGTTTTTGTTTGTCGGTTTCCAGGTTGGAGAGCAGGCGTAACTCCTCAATCGTTTCAAGGGGCAGGTTCTGGGCTTCGTCAACAATGATGACGGCTTTGCAACCCTCTTCAGCTTTCTCCAGAAGGAAGTCGCGAAACATGCGGATCAGTTGATCTTTAGGTCGGCTAAAGATATCACAGTCGTCATTGGTAATCTCGAAATCATCAAGAATTACCCGTAACAGGTCTTGGGGGGAGAGATTGGGATTAAGGATCAGCGCGGTTCTGACATCCTCGCCGAGCTCCTTAAGCAGGGTTCGTAAAAGCAGGGTTTTGCCGGTACCGGGGTCACCGGTGATCTGGATAAAACCCTCACCGGCCCGGATACTGTAGAGCAGGGTCTGCAAGGCTTCCTGATGCGAGTGGCTCGGGAAAAAATATTGCGGATCAGGGGTCAGCCGAAAAGGGGCGTCCTGAAAGCCGAAAAATGTCAGGTAGTCCACATTCTACTCCGGAACTGGATGAATTACTTCATTGTAAACTTTTTCCACCCGCCTAAATACCTGATTCCAGTTAGTTTGATCAAGGGTTTTCTTAAGGTTGTGACAGCAGATAAATTGTTCTTCTTTGACTCTCTTGAGTTGTTTGGCCAGTTTGAGCTGACGTAATTCGGTGCCGTGGATTGAAGTAACGACCGGGAAGGGGAGAGATTTAGTCTCAAAGATTAAACTTTACCCTTCACCCTTCCTACTAACTCTTCCCAGGCTTTGACGGCTGCTTGACGGCCTTGGTTAATACAGTCGGGAATACCGATGCCGCGATAGCCGGCGCCGGCCAGATAGAGCCCTTTTTGTTGCTTGGTG
>DAOVTG010000057.1 GCA_030633185.1 Deltaproteobacteria bacterium | reverse complement strand
CGAAGTAGTTTCCACAGGCCATTGTTTCCAAACCAGGAATCGGTAACCGTGAGAATGTCAACATTTTCAAAGTGATTTGCAATTTTGATAAGCATCTCTGTAGCCTGCTCAAATTTGCTATTAAATTTGACCTCTTTTTTTCCGACTAATAAAGTTCTGTTTTCCAAGTCTTTTTTCAAATGGTAGAAGAGAAAAGCCATCGGCAAAAACGCCCATCGTCCTTTAATGACTTTTAACAGTCCAACAACGACAATATTTTGAGACCAAGGATATTTTGCTTGGTTGGCTTTAGCTGCATGATCAAAAAACCTATGGCAAGCGAAGATCTTTTTACCAACTTTCGGATTGATACAATCATCCAGAACCGTAATCAATTTACCATCAGTAAGAGGATTAGGAATCAGATTCCACAATCGTTTCCAAAGTTTATCCCATGGAAGTTTTGGTGACCCCATAAAAGTGTAGTAACGCCGCACCGACAAAGTTCCAATGTTAAAACCAAAGAGAGTTTGCAGAGATCTCAGTAAATTAGAAGTTTTCGAAGACGTGAACGGAATAATGATGGCAATGATGCTGTAGACAAACCAAATTGACCGTTCATCACCTTTTCGAGAGTGAGCAAAATCTTCTTTGAATTCTTTGAGTAAAGAGTGTAATATGAACATAGCGAGGCCTCCATTGTGTTTTTTGTTTGATACAAAAGATATAACACAATATGGCCTCGATGTCACGTTAAACCGTTGAAATCAAAGGTGTTTTCTTGTTTTTCCGCCTAAAGCACGCTCAAAAAAACTCAACTATATCAAGTGCTTATAAGGCAGGCCGCAAAAAACTGCATTAACTTGATACGCTTAATATTGATAGGTGAAATTTAGAGTCAATAAAAAGCGTGAAACTTTAGTTGTATATTTTTGTTTGTGTTTGCATTGTTTGTGTGTAAGTTAAAAAGGGTGGTTTGCTGTTTTGCTTTGCCCTCATAATGCGGTCAAAGCCTTGCATAAATGCTTCGCATTGACGCAAAGCATTGACCCCATCTATGAGGGCGAAGCAAAGTTCGCAGTTGTTACATATGTATTTTAAAGAACATTTCAAGGGAGTAACTTATGACTGACAGGCAGAGGTGCTATCCTAAGAAACTGGTTTTGGCGACGGCCAATCCGGGTAAAAAAAAAGAGCTACAGGCTTTACTTGAGGGATCCGGTATCAAGCTGGTTTCGCTTCTCGAATATCCGCAGTTGGTTTTGCCGGAAGAGACCGGAACCACCTTTGTTGCTAATGCAAAAATAAAAGCTCGATTTGTCGTCGAAGCTACCGGCCATTGGGCTTTAAGTGACGACTCCGGTCTTGTGGTTGATGTTCTGGCCGGGGCTCCGGGGGTTCATTCGGCTCGTTATGCCGGGCTTAAAGCCGTCGATAGCGAGAATAATCTGAAATTATTGCAAGCCCTGGCCGAGATTTCCGATGATCAGCGGACTGCGGCCTTTGTCTGTGTCGTTGTGCTGGCCTCACCGGCCGGTGAGGAGTTTGTTTTTGAAGGATCCTGTCGCGGCAGCATCGGGCGGCAACTGACTGGTTCCGGAGGCTTTGGTTATGACCCTCTCTTTTTGGTTGAGCCGGATTATCAGTTGAGCATGGCTCAGTTGAGTACAGTGCAAAAGAGTGTTATCAGTCACCGGGGACAAGCATTACGTAAATTACGGCAGTGGTTGGGCTCTTTCAATAAAGAGTCTGTGAAAAAAGAGTTGACAAGTCCCCGTTAAATCTCTATATGCTCGGGTGAAACCCGCCTTTATTAGATATTTCTTAAATTTACCGCATATTTTATAAAGCATTTATCCATAAGAAGAAACAGTTCCGGTTAACTCTTCACAGCCAATTCCTGATTCCTGTCGAAACTATTCGAAATCAAATTGATAATGCCTGAATGATATTTCAAGAGTTAGGTTATAGCGGATAGTGGCAGACTTTGCTTCGCCCTAAAACGGGGTCACATCTTGACAATGGCTATTGGTAGCTTTTCGGCTTGTCCGATTATCTCAATACGCCATAGTCAAGAAATGACCCCAACCGAGACGAAATGGTACCTGAATAGTTATACTTTTTTGCTTTTGGCAATTGTCGATGTCAAAAATTTGTTCTCATTTAACGGGTTGCGTTGCTGACGCCGCCTTCAACTTTTATTATTTGAAAAATTTCAGGAAATTTAAGGAACACGTATGAATCTGACTGATCTGAAAACCAAAAAAATCTCTGAATTGATGGAGATGGGTCGTGATATGCAGGTCGAAGGGGCCGCCGGTATGCGGCGCCAGGATTTGATCTTTGCCATTTTGCAGGCTCATGTCAATAAGAACGGTGCAATCTACGGTGAGGGTGTGCTGGAGACCCTGCCGGATGGTTTTGGTTTTTTACGGGCTCCCGATTATAACTATCTCTCCGGTCCGGACGATATCTATGTCTCCCCTTCGCAGATTCGTCGTTTCAATTTGCGCACCGGTGATACCGTGGCCGGACAAATCCGTTCACCGAAAGAGAGTGAGCGCTATTTTGCTCTGCTCAAGGTGGAAGAGGTCAACCAGGATTCGCCGGAGGTTTCTCGTAACAAGATTCTTTTTGATAACCTGACCCCGATCTTTCCCGATGAGCGTTTTACCCTTGAAAGTGAACCCAATAACTATTCGATGCGGGTCATGGATCTGATTACGCCGATTGGTAAGGGCCAGCGTGGTCTGATTGTGGCTCCACCGCGTACCGGGAAAACCGTACTTTTAAAGCAGATTGCCAATAGTTTGACTGAAAACCATCCCGAGATCACCCTGATTGTTCTTTTGATTGATGAGCGTCCCGAAGAGGTCACCGATATGAAGCGTTCGGTACGCGGTGAAGTGATCTCTTCAACCTTTGACGAACCGCCTCAGCGTCATGTTCAGGTTGCGGAAATGGTTTCCGAAAAAGCCAAGCGTCTGGTTGAACATCAACATGATGTGGTGATTTTGCTCGATAGTATCACGCGTTTGGCCCGGGCCTACAATACTGTGATTCCGGCCAGCGGAAAGGTGCTTTCCGGCGGGGTTGACTCAAATGCCCTGCATAAACCGAAACGCTTTTTCGGGGCGGCTCGTAATATTGAAGACGGGGGTTCTTTGACAATCATTTCGACGGCTCTGATCGATACCGGAAGCCGGATGGATGAGGTTATTTTTGAAGAGTTCAAAGGAACCGGTAACATGGAGCTTCACTTAGAACGCCGTTTAGCTGACAAACGAACCTTTCCGGCTATGGATGTGATCCGTTCCGGAACCCGGCGTGAAGATCTCCTGATGGATCCTCAAGATCTGCAAAGGATTTGGATTTTACGGAAATTCATTCAGCCGATGAATGTTGTTGAAGGCATGGAATTCCTGCTCGAAAAAATGAAAGGCACCAAAAATAACGTAGAGTTTCTTGACTCTATTAACAGTTAAAGGTTTTTTTATTGACAATAAGGCGCATTAAGATGTAGAAAGCGCGCTTCGCTCGATTAGGGCTTAAAAATACGGAGGTTTTTTAGATTATGAGAGAAGGTATTCACCCTAAATATGAAACCTGTGCAGTTAACTGTGCTTGTGGTTTTAGCTTTGAGACTCGTTCAACTATTCCAGAGATCAAGATCGAGGTCTGTTCCCAATGTCATCCCTATTTTACCGGTAAGCAGAAGTTTGTTGATTCAGCCGGTCGGATTGAGAAATTCCGTCGTAAATACAATAAATAGACGGTTAGTTTTTTGTTTGTCTCCCTGCTGACCTATACTCCGGAAGCCGAGCGCATCGTTGCGACTGCGGCCCGGCTCTGTTACGCAGCGGTTGATGTCAAGGCGTTAGAGCAACGTTTCGAGCCGGATGATGACCGGCGTATGATCAGTAAAGTTCTGGCAATTGGCCATCACGGAGTTTTGGAGCACGCTGTTTTCAGCTTTGCGGCTGAGGGCGTCTCCCGGGCTTTGACGCATCAGCTGGTGCGTCACCGGTTGGCTTCGTTTGCTCAACAGAGTCAGCGTTATGTAGCATTTGACGGCGGTTTTGATTACGAGATGCCACCGGCTATCGCCGCAGAGCCTGAATTGGCGACCCGCTTTGACGATGAAATGCGGCGTCTGGCGGCTCTCTATGCCGATTTAAGAGAGGCCGGGATTGCGGCCGAAGACGCCCGTTTTGTCCTGCCCAATGCCTCCCATTCCCGTCTTATAATGACTATGAATGCCCGTGAGTTGCGCCACTTTTTCCGCTTACGTTGTTGTCGACGCTCCCAATGGGAGATTCGGGCCTTGGCGACTAAGATGCTCAAAGAGGTGATTAAGGTCGCTCCGGCACTCTTTCAAAAGGCCGGACCCGGCTGTCTGGACGGCACCTGTCCCGAAGGTGCAATGAGCTGTGGGGATGCCGCCCAAGTACGTCACGAATTTGCCAATTTTATGCCTGACCTCAAGTTGTCTTGATGCGGGGACATTGCCCCAGGCAGGGCGTAAGCCCGAGCCGGGCTGGGCTGTGTCCCCACGCGAAGCAGGGCGAAGCAAAGTTCAAAGTTGTTCGATTTCTCCTAATAATAACAAGGTACCCACTACCCACTAAACTATGTTTGCAAAACTTGAAGAAGTTGAACAGCGGCTTTTGGATCTTGAGGCTGAAGTAATTCAGCCCGAAGTGATAAGCAATCGCAAGCGCTATCAGGAGGCGACCAAAGAGCTCGCCGACCTGCGTCCGGTGGTCGAGGCTTTTCGCTCTTATCGGGAGATTGCAGCCGAGATTGAAGATCACCGTGAACTTTTGCACGGTGATGACGACGATCTTAAAGAGCTGGCTAATGAGGAGCTGCCCGCTCTCGAAACCCGGCTGGCGAAACTGGAAAAAGAGATTCATCTCCTGTTATTGCCTAAAGATCCCAATGATGAAAAAAATGTTATTTTAGAGATTCGGGCCGGTACCGGCGGTGACGAAGCCGCCCTTTTTGCGGGAGATCTTTTTCGCATGTATGCCCGTTATGCCGAGCGCCAGCATTGGAAGCTTGAAGAACTCGGGCGGAGCGAGACCGGGGTTGGTGGTTTAAAAGAGATTATTGTCCTGATTAAAGGCAAAAGAGTCTATAGCCGTTTGAAATATGAGAGTGGTGTGCATCGGGTTCAGCGGGTGCCGACAACCGAATCGCAGGGTCGCATTCACACCTCGGCAGTGACTGTCGCAGTGTTACCGGAAGCCGACGAAGTCGATGCCAATATTAACCCACAGGATTTGCGAATCGATATCTATCGCGCCTCTGGCCCCGGGGGTCAGAGTGTCAATACAACCGATTCAGCCGTGCGCATTACCCATATCCCGACCGGGCTCGTGGTTTCGAGCCAGGATGAGCGTTCCCAGCATAAAAATAAAGAGCGAGGCATGAAGGTTTTGGCTTCACGCCTGCTTGATCTGCGGATGAGTGAACAGCATGAGTTGATCAGTTCTGAGCGTCGTCAACAGGTCGGCAGCGGTGATCGCAGTGAACGGATTCGCACGTACAACTTTCCTCAAGGTCGGGTCTCCGATCATCGTATCGGGCTGACTCTGCACAAACTTGATCAGATTATGCAAGGTGAAATCGGTGAACTGATTACGGCCCTGCTCTCTCATTTTCAGGCCGAGGAGATGAAAGGGTCGACTTCATGAGCTCAACCTGGACGGTGCTCAGCCTGCTTAACTGGGCCGCACCGTACCTCGAAAAAAATGGTTCTACCTCTCCTCGCTTAGATGCCGAATTACTCCTTGCCAAGGTTCTTGATTGTCAACGCCTTGATCTCTACCTGCGTTTTGATAAACCTCTGGCTCCATCCGAACTTGCCTCCTTTAAAAAATTAATCCTTGAACGTCGTCAAGGGGTGCCAGTTGCCTATTTACTCGGTGAAAAAGAGTTTTGGTCACTTACTTTTAAGGTTACTCCGGCGGTGCTGGTGCCGCGTCCCGAAACCGAACATCTGGTTGAAGCCGCCATCAATTTTCTGGAAGAAAAATTCCCCACAGGTTGCAGTATACTTGATCTGGGTACCGGCTGCGGCAATATTATTCTTGCTCTGGCCCACCAGTTTTCAGGTCGTACCGGTTTTTCCTGGCTCGGGATCGACAGCCGTCCAGCCGCCCTTGAGGTTGCAGAACTCAACGCCCGACAGTTGAAACTTGAAGAGGTCTCCTGGTTAGCCTCCGATCTTTTTGCGGGCCTGACTCCCGAGAATTCCTCATTTGGTCTGGTAGTTGCCAATCCTCCTTATATTACTTCAGCGGAGATGGCAGGATTGCCGCCCGAAGTGCAACGAGAACCGATTGCCGCTCTCGATGGCGGCCTCGATGGCCTTGATTTTTATCGCCGGATTGCCAATGATGCTCGCAACTTTTTACGACCCGGCGGCGGTCTCATTTTTGAAGTTGGTGACGGACAGGCCGCGGAAGTTAAAAAAATCTTGGCAAGTAACGGTTATAGTGCTATCTCTGGCCTGTTCGATCTGGCTCGTTGCGAACGGGTAGTGTTTGGAGTTTTTGGTTTAAACTAAAGCGTGTAGTTTTGAATTTTGCTTCGCTCTCTTCAACGGGGTCAAAGCTAGATAAAAGGCGGGTTAGGATTTTGCTTTACGCGAACATCCCAACCGCCATTTATCTAGCAATGACCCCACCCGAGACAGGGCGGGACATTGGTTTTACCGTTTTCCAAGCCTCCGCAGGTGGGGTCATTGCTGGTACAAGGGGCGTAGCCCCCAGCTTTGACCCCATTTATGAGGGCAAAGCAAAGTCTGCGGCGTTCTCGAATTTTATCAAAGGCAGTTTAAGTGGAAAGTATAGTAGTTCGCGGCGGTCTGAAATTATCCGGCGAAGTGATTATTGATGGGGCCAAGAATTCGGCTCTGCCTCTGATTGCGGCCACATTGCTGGCTGAAAATGGTTGCAGCCGTCTCGATAATGTTCCTGATCTTCGTGATATCAATACCATTATCCGCCTGCTTGAGGGGATGGGGGCTGATATTTGTCGTCAAGGTGGTCGTCTGGAGGTCACAACTTCGGCCGTGGAAAATTGTCAGGCGCCCTATGAGTTAGTTAAAACCATGCGGGCATCGATCCTGGTTTTAGGCCCTCTGATGGCACGTTTCGGTAAAGCCCGAGTCTCTCTGCCGGGGGGCTGTGCGATCGGGGCGCGACCGGTTAATCTCCATATCAAAGGTTTAGAGATGATGGGGGCCCGGATTTCGGTTGAACATGGCTATATTATTGGTCAGGCGGAGCGTCTTAAAGGGGCTGATATCAATTTTGATGTAACCACCGTGACCGGTACCGAAAATCTGATGATGGCGGCGGTTTTAGCCGATGGTGTGACGGTTTTGCGCAACGCCGCCCGGGAACCGGAAATTGTTGATCTGGCCGCCTTTTTACGGAAGATGGGGGCCCGGATTGAAGGTGACGGAACTCATACAATTACCATTACCGGGGTTGAAAAACTTTTAGCCGCTGACTATCAGGTGATGCCCGACCGGATCGAAGCGGGCACCTTTATGGTTGCTGCAGGTATCAGTGATGGCGATGTGGTTATCAAAAATGCGCCGTTGGCGGCGATGGGGGCGGTGGTGACCAAATTACAGGAAATTGGTCTGTTGATTGAGCCGCTCTCTCCTGAAGAAGAGGATGAACTTCATAAAAACGATAAACTGTTGTCTGGGGTTGCGGTTCGGGTGCGTCGTGGCTCTGCCGGTCTGCGGGCTCTTGATGTGAGAACCATGCCCTATCCTGGCTTCCCCACCGACATGCAGTCTCAAGTGATGGTTCTCCTGGCCCTGGCCGAAGGTACCAGTGTAATCAGTGAGACCATTTTTGAAAATCGCTTTATGCATGTTTTTGAACTTCAGCGCATGGGCGCCGATATCGAAGTCGAAGGGCGCACGGCTATTGTTCGCGGGGTTGCGGCCCTTTCCGGGGCTCCGGTGATGGCTTCCGACTTAAGGGCCAGCGCCGGTCTGGTTTTGGCGGGATTGGCGGCCGAGGGCGAGACCGTGATGTCTCGGGTCTACCACCTTGATCGCGGCTATGCCGGTTTTGAAAAGAAACTAAAAGCCTTAGGCGCTGATATTCGACGAGTCGAGGAAAACTGTTGAATATTAACTGTTATCAAACGAGTGATCCCGATTTTCAGGAACGTTTCCAGCGTCTCTGCGAGCGCAATCTTGATCTCGATATGTCGGCGGATAGTGTGGTCGCGGAGATTCTTGAACGGGTTCGTAAAGAGGGTGATACGGCGCTCTTTGATTATACCAAGCGTTTTGACGGTCTCGATCTTGCGGATGTCGGCGTCGAGGTGCAAAGTGCGGAGATTGATGCAGCCTTTGACCGGTTGAATGCCTCCCATCTAAAAGATATTGAATTGGCGATTGCACGGATTACGACTTTTCATCAGCGCCAGCTCCGGCAATCCTGGTTTGACGACCATGAACCCGGGGTTCTTTTAGGACAGAAAATTACCCCTCTGTCGCGGGTCGGAATCTATGTGCCGGGAGGTAAGGCTTCTTACCCTTCGTCGGTTTTGATGAATGCGATTCCGGCTCAAGTTGCCGGGGTCAAAGAGATTGTTATGGTCTCTCCGGCTGCCCTGGGCTATAATCCGGCCGTCCTGGTTTCTGCCAGACTTTGCGGGGTGAAACGAATTTTTCGGGTGGGTGGAGCTCAGGCAGTAGCGGCGTTGGCTTATGGAACAGCGTCAATCCCTGCGGTTGACAAAATTGTCGGACCTGGTAATATCTACGTGGCGTTGGCCAAGCGCCGGGTTTTTGGCCGAGTCGGTATCGATATGGTCGCCGGTCCCAGCGAAATCATGGTGGTCGCCGATGAAAGTGCCAATCCGGTTTTTGTGGCTGCCGACCTGCTATCACAGGCGGAACACGACGAACTTGCGGTGGTTGTTTTGGTGACTCCGTCGCAAGAATTGAGTGATGCTGTTAAAATTGAACTGGGAAAACAGTTGGCGACGTTGCAGCGGCGTGAGATTGCGCAGTGTTCATTGCAGAATCAGGGGGCTTTAATTACCACCGCAAATCTTGATCAAGCCCTTGAACTGGCCAACCGTTTTGCGGCTGAGCATCTTGAACTGGCAGTGGCCGATCCCTTGCTCGCTTTAAGCTCAATCCATAATGCCGGGGCGGTTTTTCTCGGCCATTCAACCCCTGAAGCCTTAGGCGATTATTTGGCCGGCCCCAATCATGTCCTGCCGACGGCAGGGACGGCCCGTTTCTCCTCACCGTTGGGAGTTGATGATTTTCTTAAAAAGAGCAGCGTTCTCTCTTTTAGCAGCGCCGCCCTCAAACGATACGGGCAACCGTTGATGGCGTTAGCCGAGATGGAAGGTTTGGAAGCGCATGGTCGAGCGGTGAGTTTACGGCTTCAGGATTAGCGGCGGCCACCATAAAGTTACAGAGGATAGCGGCGAACTTTGCTTCGCTCTTACTAATGGGGTCACATCTTGACAAATGGCGAGTTAAAACTTTGGTTTTACGCGAACTTTACGGCCGCCAAGTGTCAAGAAATGACCCCAGCCGAGGCAGGTTGAACAAAAACCGCGACAAAAACTGCACTCTATCTTGATGTGGGGACAGACCTCCAGGCAGGGCGCTAGCCCGCAGCCGGGCTGAGCTCTGTCCCCGGTTATGGAAAGCGAAGCGATATTCACGCAGACGTTGGTTTCTTAATGGTTAGCGAATCAGGAGAATAAAATGAAAGAAAACCCGCGTTCTGCCGAAATCAACCGTCAGACGGCCGAAACCAGTATTAAGCTCGCTCTTGCTCTTGATGGTCGTGGGAGCTCGCAAATCGCAACCGGGATTCCTTTTATTGACCATATGCTCACCCTCTTTGCCCGGCACAGCGGTTGTGACCTGGAAATTATGGCAAGTGGTGACTTGGAAGTCGATTTCCATCATACGGTCGAAGACTTGGGAATCTGCCTGGGCCAGGCCTTGAGTCAGGCCTTAGGGGATATGGGTGGTATCGCTCGTTACGGCGAGGCCCAGATTCCGATGGATGAAGCCTTGTGCGGGGCCGTGGTTGATATCTCCAAGCGTCCTTTTTTGGTCTTCAATCTGGATCTGACCGCACCTAAAGTCGGAGAGCTCGACAGCGAATTGATAGAGGAGTTTTTTCGGGCCTTTGCCATTCATGGCGGTTTGACCCTGCATCTTAATCTTCACTATGGAAAAAATCAGCACCATATCTTTGAGGCTGCTTTCAAAGCTTGCGCCCATGCTTTACGCCGGGCCTGGACGCCGCTGGCGGAACTTCAGGGTCAGGTTTTGAGTACTAAGGGGACTCTTTAGAAATTTTCACTTAGCCATCCCGTTAATTTTTACGAGTTTATCAAAAATGATTGCAATTGTTGATTATGGTATGGGCAATCTGCGGAGTGTCCAGAAAGCCATTGAAAAAGTTGGCTACGAGACTGAAATAACCCGTAGTCCACAGCGTATTGCCGATGCCCGGGCGGTTATTTTGCCCGGAGTCGGGGCGTTTAAAGACTGTATGGACAACCTTGAGAGTTTTTCTCTGATTACGCCGGTCTTAAAAGCGATTGCCTCGGGTAAACCCTTCCTTGGTATCTGTTTGGGTTTACAGCTCCTTTTTAGTGAAAGTTTAGAGTTTGGTCACCATCCCGGACTTGATGTGATCAAGGGTGTGGTTAAACCTTTTTCTCAGACTATGAGCGATCCGGATCGGCCTGGCGGCCTTTTGAAAATTCCGCATATGGGCTGGAATTCCGTCCAAATCCAGAAACCGGAACCGGTTTTGGCTGAAGTCAAAGAAGGTTCCTATTTCTATTTTGTCCACTCTTATTATGTTGAACCCGAAGATTCACAAACAGTTGCTATGCTGACCGATTATGGCGGCGAATTTGTTTCGGCCGTGGCCTTTGATAATATAGTTGCGACCCAGTTCCATCCGGAAAAGAGTCAGCAGCAGGGCTTGGCCATTTTGCGGGCCTTTGCTGTTCGCAGTGAAAGAGGATGAAGATTATGAAGAGATTTTTTACCCACGCTTATCGGATCACGTTGTTCTTGTTTGCAGGGTGTTTGATTTCGGCCTGTGCCACCAAGGATATACGAGTCAAAATTATCGAGGAAGTTCCTCAGTTCAGTCGGGTTGCGGTGATGCCCTTTAATGTGACCAACTGTCGGACTTGTGTCGAGTCTTATCCCTCCTGTCGGCCGGTTGGAAGCCAGATTGTCTGTGACCAGATCAGCAGCGGCATTGGTTTCGATCTGGCGCTGTCGTTGGCCCGTGAAATTGCTATTTATGGGAAATATGAGGTGGTTGAGCCGCAGGCCGCCTCTCGGGTTCTGCCCATGATCGGTCAAGTGCCGATGACCGAGATCGGTCAGCGCTTGGGGGTCGACGTCCTGGTTTTCGGAACCATAAACCGTTTTCAGGAGAGGGTTGGCGGTCCCATGTCGGCGCGGAGCCCGGCTTCGGTCTATTTCGAGATCTCAATGGTTGATGCCCGGAGTGGTCGCAAGGTCTGGTATGCGGTCTTTGATCAGACCCAAAAATCTTTAAGTGATGATATTACCAACTTAAGAAATTTCATGCGGGGCGGGGGCAAGTGGCTGACGGCCAGAGAGTTTGCTGATGTCGGTATTGCCGAAATGGTTGAGCAATTTCCGGGCCTTAAGGGAGCAGGAGCGATATAGAAAATGATTATTATTCCGGCAATTGATTTAAAAGACGGCAACTGTGTGCGTCTCAAGCAGGGGCGCATGGAAGAGGATACGCTCTTTTCCAATGACCCGGTTGAGATGGCCTTAAACTGGCAGAAGCAGGGAGCTCGATATTTGCATCTGGTCGATCTTAACGGCGCTTTTGCCGGGGAGCCGGTCAATCGTGAGATTATCAAAAAAATTGTTGCGGCTCTTGATATCCCCTGTCAGTTGGGGGGTGGAATACGTGACCTTGAAACGATCGGCACCTACCTTGATCTCGGTCTTGACCGAGCCATTTTAGGTACCGTGGCGGTTGAAAATCCCGAATTGGTGCGGATTGCGGCCAAAACCTTTCCGGGTCGTATCTGCGTCGGGATCGATGCTCGTAAAGGCCTGGTTGCAACCCGGGGTTGGGCGGCTGAAACCAGGGTGCAGGCGCTTGATCTGGCCCGAGGTTTTGAAAATTGCGGGGTGGCGGCGATAATCTATACCGATATTTTGCGCGACGGGATGCAGACCGGCGTCAATCGTGAAGAGACCAGAGCT
>DAOVTG010000150.1 GCA_030633185.1 Deltaproteobacteria bacterium | reverse complement strand
TTCCTCCGGTAACCCGGCTGAAATCTCTACCATCTTCTCCGGAGATATCCGGCGCGGACTCCCGGCAAAAACAAAGCCCAAAAGATCCGCTCCCAAATCACTGGCTGACAAAACATCCTGACGCCGGGTCAGGCCGCATATTTTAATTTTAGTGGTCAACGTTGATGCCCTCGTAAAAAGTCACGGGATGGCTAAGTAAAAATTTCGATCTACTGCGATGTTGTAACTCCTCACCCGACAGAGCCGGAATCGTAACTATTCAGGTGACTACCATAAAGTTATAACCAATTGTAGTGAACACCGCTTCGCCCTCATGAATGGGGTCAAATCTTGACAATGGCTGTTGATAGTTTTCGATTTGTCCGATTATCTCAATACGCCATAATCAAGAAATGACCCCGCCCGAGATAAAGTGAAGTTTTGGTCGCGGTTTTTGTTCGACCTGTCTCGGCTGGGGTCATTTCTTGACACTTGGCGGCCACAAGGTTCGCGCAAAATCAAAGTTTTAACCCGCCATTTGTCAAGATGTGACCCCGTAAGTTGGGGCGAAGCAAAATTCGCGGATTTTCAATGTAACCTAAGCGTCAACAATAACAAAGCCGAATATTTACAAAAAACTATTATCCGCAGATTACTCTCTGCACAAATTTTTAAGCAGTTCAACTCGATTTGCACCAGCTTTAACCAAACTCGTACCAATTAGAAACGCGTTAATCCCGGCTTTCTGCAATCTTTTGATATCGGCGGCGGTTTCAATGCCGCTTTCGCTGACCACGAGGCGATCATCCGGCAGCCGGGCTGCGAGATCGATACTGGTTTGCAGGTCAATTGTAAAATCGCGCAGATCACGGTTATTTATACCGACCAGAGGCGCTTTGACGGCGGCCACCTTTTTCGCATCGGCCAAATCGCGAATTTCAACCAGACATTCGAGATCAAGTTTCTCAGCCAAAGTCAAGAATTGATCGAGTTGAACCTCACTTAAAACCGCTGCAATCAAAAGAACTGCATCGGCCCCGGCCTGCCGGGTCTCTTCAAGCTGCCAGGCATCGACAATAAAATCTTTACGCAAAAGTGGCAAATCAACCAAGGGCCGGACTTTAGCCAACCACTCTAACGAGCCTTGAAAAAAAGGCGCATCAGTAATCACGGAGAGCGCCGCCGCGCCGCCTTCCCGATACTCTGCAGCCAACTGTAAAGGATCAAAATCGGCTCGTAAAATACCGGCCGAGGGCGAAGCTTTTTTGATCTCGGCGATAATCCGAGGCGCTGATGGATTTTCGGGAAGGATCTGTAAAGCCTTCAGTAAAGAGCGCCGCGGGCCCCGGTCAACCCCGGCTCGAATTGCTACCGAGGAAGGTAGCTGACTCTTTTTCAAAGCAGCCACTTCCAGATGTTTGGCGGCAATGATTTTATCAAGGACGGTCATTGATATATACACCTCTATTGAAAGTTAAGTCACAGCGGGTAGCGGCAAACTTTGCTTCGCCCTCTCCAAAGGGGACAGAGCTCAGCCCGGCTCGGGCTAAAGCCCTGCCTTGAGGTCTGTCCCCACATCGAAACAGCTTGAAAACAGCACCTATAAAAAGTTGATGGCGTCGTAAAAAGTTATAAAGCTATAACTAACAGTGATGTCCTCGTAAAAAGTCACGGGATGGCTAAGTAAAAATTTCGATATACAAGATGTTGTGGTTTTTCAGGCGCGAGACCATACATGTCGTATGTCGAGTGCCTGAAAAACCACAACAGCGCAGTAGATCGGACTTTTTACGACGCCATCAATCTTTGCCAATTAAGTCTTGAAAGGAGGGGTCTGTTTTCTGTTTTTACTTTTCTTTTGCGGCGGGTTTGAATCAAGACATACTTAGATATTTAACTCTTTAAGAAAATTTATGGCTCGGCGCAGTTGTATTCCATCGACCATACGTTCAATGTTGATGTTTTTAACCACTTGAGCGGCCTGCAGGGAGTATTTATTGTGAAAATAGCGAAGTGATGGGCTTATGTTGGTGTCGGAAAGTTTAACCTCCACGATCAGTTTAGGTTCACTATTTTCTACCATAACAAAATCCACCTCTTTTTTTTCTTTGGTTCGCAGTGTCATTAACTCACATCTTCTGCCCTTGCAATCTTCTATCCAGTTTAAATGTTTCAAGAGACTTACTGCGACCAGGTTTTCCAGGCGGATTCCTTCATCCCCTAAGACCATGCCGGTATCATAAAAGTAAATCTTTGGTTCTTTTAATAGAGAGCGACCAATATTGCGATGAAACGGGGTTACCCTGAAGACAATAAAAAGGGACTCGAGAATTTCCACATATCTTTTGATGGTGTTGGGAGAACAGTTGATATCACGGGCCAGAGAAGACCAGGAAACCGGCGAGCCGACTCTTTGTCGTAACAGATCAACGGTAAGTTGGATCGCCCTGAAGTCATGGATTTTTTCAAAATCGAGGATGTCTGTGCGAATTAAACCGTCGATGTAGAGGAGTCTCCAGCGGTTGGCATTATCTAGGGATTCGGCAAAAAAAGGTTCGGGAAAACCGCCCCGCTCTAAAAGTAAATCCAGGTCATTGTCGGTGGAGGTGGGTATCTCTGCTAAAGAAAGAGGATTCAGGCGATGTCTGAAAAAGCGGCCGGCCAAAGAATCACCGCTTTGTCTGAAGGCTTCGAGTCTGGCACTGCCGGTTACAAGAATCTGTTGGTGACGGGGTTTGGTGTCGTAGACTCCCTTAAGGAAATTTTTCCAGCCTTCCATCTTGTGGAGCTCATCAAGAATCAGCAGTTTGGTGTCAGGCAACCAAGCTGTTTTGCGGATGATGTCCCGGTGAGGAAGACTGTCGTAATTAAGATAAAGTGATTTTTCAAAACCGTCACTGATGGCTAAGGCCAAGCTGGTTTTTCCGACCTGTCTTGGTCCGGTAATAAAGACCATTTTCCTGGTCAGATCTTTAACTATTATCTCCTGTTGCGAGCGTTTCATAGCGTAGATTTAGCAGCGTATTGCTAAAAAGTCAAGACCATATAGCAGTGTATTGCTAAATGGTCGATATCGTCGCGTTCGTTTAAAGTGAAAGTAAAAGAGAGGCCCGGAATATTTTCCGGGCCTCTCTGGCTTTAACGGTTTTTAAATCTTAAAAAGATCAGGGGTTCAGTTGTTCACAGGCGATGATCGTCTGTTTACACAAGACCGCAGTGGTAACCGAACCGACACCAGCCGGAACCGGAGTGATCTTGCCAACAATCGGCTCACACTCGGCAAAATCGACATCGCCGCAGTATTTGCCGGGACGGTCGGGATCTTCATTGATGCCGACATCGATAACAATCTGGCCGGGTTTGACGAAGTCGGCTTTGACCATTTTGGCACGGCCGACTGCGGCGATCAGGATTTCAGCTTCCTGGCAGACTTTATTAAGATTTTCAGTGCGGGAGTGGCAGAGTGTAACTGTGCCGTGTTCGCGTAAAAGCAACATGGCAACCGGTTTTCCGACAACCAGGGAACGGCCCAGAACAACGCAGCGTTTGCCCTTAATCGGGATATCATAGAAGTGGAGCATATCCATACAGGCGGTCGGTGTGCAGGGAGGAAAACCGGAAAGATCGTCGGCAAAAACTTTAGCCGCGCCACCCAAAGTCAGGCAATCGACATCTTTTTCGACCGGAATCAGGGCCCGGATTTTACGATCATCAAGGTGTTTCGGCAGCGGTGCGAACATCAAAATGCCGTGGATTGAAGTGTTAGCTCCAACCTCGGCGACGGCTTTTTCAAAATCAGCCTGGTTGATATCTTCGGGGTACTCAAAAACTTCATAAGCCATGCCGACGACGTCACAGGTTTTTTTTGCGCCACCTTCATAAAAGAGATCGTCAGGGCGAGCGCCAACCCGGATAATTCCGAGTTTGGGCATGATGTCACGAGCTTTTAAAGCGTCTACTTTTTTGGTCAACTCTGCTTTCATTGCGTCGGCAACCGGTTTGCCTTTCAAAATTTCAGCCATCAGGAATTTCTCCATTAATTGGTAAGGTTGTAAATCTTCGATTTTAGTTTCAAACTGCCGGAATTGGGGTCATTTCTTAACGAAGGCGTATCGGGACATTTGTTTTTATTGGAAATCTCCAATAGCCTTTGTCAAGATGTGACCCCATTTATGAGGGCGAAGCAATGTTCGCCGCTATACTCTATAGCTTAACAACAGTAACCGTTACAATTGTAACTTACATTGGCTACTGCAATTTACCGAGTACCAGAGCCAGAGTTTCATCAGCAATTTTGCTGCCGTCGGCTAAGAGTTGATCCATCTCAGTTTTGGCGGCTTTGTTAAACTCCTGATCCTTGATGCCGTTAATGTTAATGATGACATTAAGGCTGCCGGAGATTAGGGCGGCTTTCAAGAAAACGACGCCGCAGGCGACATCGGAGATTGCGATCATAGTGCCGATTACACCCATACGCTGATGAATTTTGATGCCTTCATAGGCTTGGCGCATAATATCAAGGGGCACGGAACAGGCGGTTTTGCCACAGGCTTCCATGGTTTCAGCTTTGAGCTTCTTCTCGGCATCGGTCTCTCTCGGCATACCGTAGGCTTTGGAGAGTGGCTCAAAAACCTCGGCGTCTTTATCGACCAGAGCTTCGAGAGCCGCAATAACTTTGGAGCCCCGTTCGACGAGCTCTTTGGCTTCGTCTTCAACGTCGGCATATTTCTTTTTGCCGATGGTCAGGTTGCCGACCATATTGGAGAGGGCCATGCCGATGGCACCACCCATGGCTGCTGCTCCACCACCGCCGGGAACCGCGGCTTTAGAAGCCAGAACTGTATTGAAATCTTTGCATGTTTCATTGAGCATTGACATGGTGTACCCTCCTATTTTCAGGCCTTAAGATGTGCGTCACCGGCCCTATCACCGTGACGATTGTCTATTGTATTTTGCCGATTACAAAATCAGGCCTCGCTTACAATGGATGCCTGATTTTGTCAAGTGAAAATGGTTTCAGGAGTGGTAGGCGAGGGGTCTATTCCGGGGACACCTTACTTAATCCCCAATTTGTTTCTTTTTATACGTTTCTATCGTAGTGAAAAGAGGGCGTAGAGGCTGAAAAGGTAGACGCCGACTACCAGCAGGGAGTCAACCGGCCAGCGGCCGGCAAATCGTTTTTCGGAGGCGTAATGACCGGCAAAAAGATAGAGTCCGGTCATCAACAGGCCGATGGCGGCGATGAAACTTTGGCTTGGGGAGGCTGCGGCAAAGATGGAGGAACGGAAGTAGAAGAGGTCGGCTACGGCAAGAATCGCAATATTGAAGATGTTGCTGCCGAAAATATTGCCCGCCGCCATGGCAAAACTGCCGATGCTGACGGCGCTGAAGGTGACGACGATTTCGGGTAGTGACGTGGCCACAGCGAGCAGGCTGTTGCCGACAAAGGTGGTGCCCCAGCCGGTAATTGTGGCGATATGCTCGGCGCTGGCAGCGAGAGCCATTGAGGCCGCGACAATGACACCGGCATTAATTAAAAGGCTGCGTTTGAGTTCTGGAGGGATAATCTTATTTGGAGTGTCCAGAGCAGCTTCCGGGTTGGAATTATCTGACAATTGAAAACGATGCAGTTTTTGTAAGCCTATAATGTAGGTGACGGCAATTAGCAGAGAAAAAAGGTCAATGTGTAAGATGTGCCAGAAGCCGCGTCCGGCAAGCCCCATCAGGGCCAGGCTGATGATGATCAGGGAGAGATAGGCGGTTAGCTGATTCTCTTCGTTGAGCTTGTGGCGGGGTTGGTTAGCGGATTGGATAACAACAAGGTTTAGAAATGCTAGAATTGCCAGGTTGGCGGCATTGCTACCGAAGATATTGCCTAAAGCCAGGTTCGGGGCATTGCAAAAAAGGGCGGCGCTGGTAGTGCTCACAAGTTCCGGCAGGGAGGTGACAAAGCCGAGTAAAATAACCCCGATAAAGCCCCGGCTTATTCCGGTTTCTTCGGCTAATTGGTCAGCGGATTTGGTTAATCGTTGGCCGGAAATGAGAACCGCAAGTGCCGCAAATAGAAAGATAATCCAGATCATAAGTGTTTTAACCAAAAGCCCGGTAATTGATTTACGGCAATTACCGGGCTCATAAGAAACTCTTGTTTTACATCGATCCGGCGGGTTTACTCGCCACTGCCCTCTTCTTTTTCTTCCTGCTTACTGACTTCGACATCAGGACTTTCCGTTGTCTCTTCAGC
>DAOVTG010000238.1 GCA_030633185.1 Deltaproteobacteria bacterium | reverse complement strand
CAGATGGCGTGGGCGGAAGAATCGATGCAGGTCTATCATTTCCGTGACAGAAGAAAAAATGAAGTAGATATTGTGCTTGAACAAGATGATGGCCGTATAATCGGCATTGAAGTAAAAGCTTCCAGTACAATTCGAGAGAAAGATTTTACAGGTTTGAATAAGCTGTCTGAATTGGTTGGTGAACAATTTAAATATGGGCTTGTTTTTTATACAGGGTCAAGGTTTCTGCCCTTTGCCGGTCGAGAGAAATCATATTTTGCTGTACCCCTGGCGCTGTTCTGGCGGTAAAACTTTAGGGTAGCTTCATGTTTTTCTGGTCGCCTGTAAGGCCGATCAGTTGTTTGTCGCGGCAACCGGTTTTACAGATTACGGAGACCACCTCAAAACCCTGGTTTGATGCCTGGCGGGCAAACTCTGAGTATTCATCTTTCTTGTAGACCTTCAGACTGGTTTTTGTTAGTTGGGAAAGCTCTCTGGTTGGGCAGAAAGCCGGGGCTTTACCATTGGGATTTTGGCAGAGACGCTCGGAAATGTCGAAAGGAGAGCGGGCCTTGGGGCAGTAAAATAAAGTGCTTGGCAAAGGTTGCTGAGCGGTGCGGACATCCTACTCCTCCTTCATGACAGTTAGCGTTTACCACCCCGGTGCTGTCCCCCACCAGATCCCATACCTCCTCCGGTTGAAGAACCACGACCACGGTAATGTTTCATGGGGCCGTCGCCACTGCCGTCGCGGGCTCCCATAGAGTTTCCTTTACCGTTGCCGGACCCTTTTCCAGTGTTGGTTTGATAAGAAAGGCGCTCATCAGGAGTTAAGGCCAGCATTTTTTCTTGTCTGGCAGTGCGAAAAGCGTTGCGCTCTTCGGCGCTCGCGGTGGCCATGCTTCCCCGCATGTCATTTAATTCTCCAATGCTGTAGGATTGGTAGTCAGTGGCCCCGGCAGTTATTGTCAGGAATAGTCCCAGTCCAACAATGACAGTTCCTAAGGTTATTTTGCGGACTTTTTTCATCATATTAACTCCCATTATTAAATTGGTTTTTTATCTTAACTTTTGAGAAGCGGGTACGCTAAGTTATTATTATTGGAAAAGATCGCAGATGCCGTCGCCATTAGCATCCAGTCTGAGGTTTTGTTGAGGTGAACTAACATATGAAGAACCTCTGTTGCCACTGGTTCGGGTGGCGGCAAGGATAGCATCGACCTGAGTCTGCGTCAGATACTGGGCTTCATAGAGTCCAGAGCCGTACAGAACCAGCAGGGCACAAAATGACCGGAGATGATTTTCCGAACCCTTAAGAAGATTATTGAAGACTACGGTGATATCTTCGTTGTCGACCAATTCTAACTCATGGAGAAGGTCAAAAATATCAAGATCTTCAATGGTTGCACCGACGTGCAGGGCTCCGATTTCGTCCACCATGCCGGCCTCAACGAGACTTTCATAGAGTTCCTGCATCTCCAGGTTGGCGAATACGCCGGGATCAAGACCAGCAACCGGGTTTTCCAATCCATATTTATCAAGCAGGGCGATGATTGCATCCATATGTCTCTGCTCAGCTTTGGCAATATTGGCAAAAGCTGGAATTCCCCATTCTGAGTAAAGGACATTGTAGACATCCCGCGCGACTTTCTCCTCTTCAACCATAAATATCATGGCTTCTATCTCCACGACAGAAGGGTATTCATAAGGCAGAGAATCAACCCCGATTCCGGTTCCTCCGCCCCCATTAGGACCGGTTGTTTTAGCCGGTTGACCTTTGGCAGCCAAAGCCAGACTGGTGCTGAAAATCAGGATCATCAAGCCCATGCAGATAGTTGCGATATTCTTTTTCATAATTGTAAATCTCCTTCAGGTTTGTTTAGGTTGAGGTTCATTAAACATTTAATCTGTTTCGTGTATCGCAATTGCTGGAGATTTAGACTACATGAACCGTGCCAGTTGGTGTGAAAAATATTTACCTTGTTATTCCAAGAGGTTATGCTGGATGATGAAAAATATAGTGATGGCTGAAAACGACAAAGTCCGGTATAGTTCGACAATTTTGTCGAATTATACCGGACTTTCATGCCGAAGAAATAGATAGTGCTGTTTTTAGGCTCCGTCGAGACCACTGCGTTCGTTTTGTTGATACCATTGGGCGGGGTCGAGAAAAAAAGCTTCGGTCTCGATCAGGGATTGCAGATGTTCGTTTTCAATGGTTGACAGTAGCCCAAAAAAAGTTTTTTCCCGTTCATCCTGGGAACCGTCTTTGAGTTTTTCGTAAAACTTGACTCCGGCGGTCTCAAAAGCGATGGCTGTGCGTATTGCTTTAAGATCATCGGCATCACCAGGTTCCTGGTTTTTGGTTTCATCAATAACTTTTTGCATGGTGGTTTTGAGGTTTGAGCCAGCAACTTCTAAAGGGACACTCTCTGGCCACTTTTCCTCTTTTTCCCACTTGTCATGTAATTGTTGAAGACGCTCGTGATGTTCAAGTTCTTCATTCGCGATCTGTAGAAACATAGCCTTGCCCACCGGGTTAGTAGTTCTTTTGGCGTTTTGCAAATAGAATTCCCGTTCCTGCATTTCGTTGTTAAGGGCGATCTTTAAGGCGTTGATTCTGTCATTGTTCATATTTTCCTCCTTCTGAAATTATGTGGCAGCTCATCGATGATGCACTCGTAAAAATTCGTGGGATGGCTAAGTAAAAATTTCGTAGACGCCCCGCAGGAAGTGCCCTTGGGGTGCAAGATGTTGTGGTTTTCCAGGCGCGAGACCATACATGTAGTATGTCGAGTGTCTGGAAAACCACAACAACGCAGGATATCGGAACTTTTTACGACGCCATCATCGATAGTTTGCAAAAAGTGGTTTTACACGTTCCGGTTTGTAGCTTTGTGTACGGATGGCAATGGGTGTTCCACGCAGCGCTTTTTTGTTAGCTCCGTAGATCGGTTTGTTTGATTGATAGTAGATTCCGGTGGGAATCTCTTTCTCCGGGTTGAACTGAGCCAATTGCAGGGCCGCAGCAAGGTTGTTTCGGTCATGATTATCTTGAATCGGTTTAAGCCTCTTTTTGAACCAGGCAAAGGTATTTACTTTGTTGAAAGAGACGCAGGGTGAAAGAATATCGATTAAAGAAAAACCCGGATGTTTGACCGCCTTTTCTATAAGAGTAGTTAACTCTTCAGGATTACCGGTGAAAGCCTTGGCTACGAATGTGGCTCCGGCACTTAGAGCAATCAGAGTTGGTTCCAGAGGTTGGGCTCCGACACCTTCGGGATGAATTTTAGTGGTAAAATCGGCCGCCGCCGTGGGTGACGCCTGTCCTTTGGTGAGGCCGAAAACCCGGTTGTCGCTGGCCAGCATGGTCACATCCAGGTTGCGACGGGCGTTGTGCAGCAGGTGATTGCCACCTTCGGCATAAAAACAACCATCCCCCGAGATTGCTAAAACTTTGAGTTCATGATTGGCCATCTTGAGGCCCATGGCCAAGGGCAGGGATCGTCCGTGGAGACCGGCAAGGTGGTTGCATTGAAGAGAAAAGCCAAGTTTGGCAGCCTGACCGATACCTGATGCTATAACAAAATCCCGGGCTTCAAGTTTGAGATTGCAAAGTGCCGTTTTCAGGCATTCAAGAGTAACAAAATTACCGCATCCGGGACACCATTGAGGGGTGAAGGAGGATTCTTGTTTGCAGTTCATGGTTTACCTCCAACAAGCGCAGTCAAGTTTTGTAGTACATCTTCAACTGTAAACAGGCGACCGTCGGTTTTACCGAAATGGCCGGTGATGCGTATGGTTGTTTCCATCTGCAGCAATTTCCCCAGCTGACCGCTGTAGTTGCCCTCAATCGTGTAGATGCTTTTGAAAGGGGCAAGAGCCTTCTCTATCAGTTCACAAT
>DAOVTG010000075.1 GCA_030633185.1 Deltaproteobacteria bacterium | reverse complement strand
TCAACACCAGCCGGGTCAGTGACGATAAGACCGTAGAGTGGCTTGCCGGTCTCTGCTCATAATCAAAAAAATTTTAGCGGACTAACTCATGATGAACTCGTAAAAAGTCACGGGATGGTTAAGTAAAAATTTCGATAGACAAGATGTTGTGGATTTCCAGGCGCGAGACCATACATGTAGTATGTCGAGTGTCTGGAAAACCACAACAACGCAGGATATCGGAACTTTTTACGACGCCATCAACTCATATAATCCCGTCGAGCCTTAGACAACTGAGTCTTGACACCGCTTGGATCTTCCATGAATCGAAGACTGAGACGGTCGGACTTAAACCCCCTTCGTTACAGCTGACCGGTATAGCCGATCTGTACGGATAAGCCCGCCTCTCTCTTGAGGCGGGCTTTTTTATTTTCAGGGAAAATACATTCATGGCTAAAACCGTAAGTACGACAAGCCTTGCCGAAATGAAAAAAAATGGTGAAAAAATCACCATGGTCACCGGCTACGACTACCCTTTCGCCCGCCTCCTTGACCAGAGCCGAATCGACACCATTCTGGTGGGTGATTCAGTCGGGGTCGTAGTTGCTGGCTACAAGGATACCCTGCCGGTAACCGTTGATGAGATGATCTACCACGGCCGGGCCGTCGTCCGCGGCACGGAGCATGCCCTGGTGATCATTGATCTCCCTTTTATGAGTTATCAAATCAGTATCGAAGATGCTAAATTCCAGGCCGGACGGATCATGAAAGAGACCGGTGCCGGTGCCGTCAAACTCGAAGGCGGGGTCACCATGCAAGAGACCATTAAAGCTTTGGTAGAAATCGGCATTCCAGTCTGCGGCCATATCGGCCTGACCCCACAGGCGGTTAACCAGCTAGGCGGTTTCCGGGTTCAACGTGAAAAAGACCGTTTACTCAAAGATGCTCAAGCGGTCGCCGAAGCCGGAGCTTTTGCCCTGGTTATTGAGTGCGTCCCCAGTGACATTGCCACCGAAATCAGTCAGTCCCTGGAAATTCCGACCATCGGCATCGGTGCCGGTCCCGGCTGCGATGGCCAGGTTCTGGTTCTCCACGACATGCTTACCCTTTTTGACCGTTTCCGTCCCTCTTTTGTCAAACAGTATGCCGACTTAGGAACAGAAACCAGAAAAGCCCTTGAAAACTATAGCCGTGAAGTAAAAGAGGGTAGTTTCCCGGGGCCAGAGCACTCATTTAGTTGAATGATATTATGCAGCAGATAAAATGTAGTAAAGATATTCAAGCTTTTGCTCTTGAGAGCCGCCGTGCAGGCAAAACTATAGCCCTGGTTCCGACCATGGGCTATCTCCACGACGGACACCTGATGCTAATGCGAAAAGCCCGGGAAAAAGCCGATCTGGTTATTGTCTCAATCTTCGTCAATCCGATCCAATTCGGCCCCAACGAAGATCTTGACCGTTACCCGCAGGATCTTGAAGGGGATCTTGCTAAATGCAAAACTCTCGGGGTTGATGTTGTCTTCACTCCGACCAATGAGGATCTCTATCCCGACCTGTTTCAGACCTCGGTCGAGGTTAAAGAGATCACCAAGGATCTTTGCGGCGCTGGCCGGCCGAACCACTTTCAAGGGGTCACCACAGTCGTCAGCAAGCTTTTCAACCTGACTCTGCCAAACCTGGCTTTTTTCGGAGAGAAGGATTTTCAGCAGTTGGCCGTCATTCGCCGCATGGTCATTGATTTAAACTTTCCTATTGAGATTGTTGGAGTCGAGATTGTTAGAGAACGTAACGGCTTGGCCATGAGCTCTCGCAACGCCAATCTGCCAGCCCGTGAGCGAGAAGAGGCACCCTCCATCTACCAGGCCCTCTCCCATGCTAAAACCCTCTATCAACAAGGCCTCAAAGAGAGTGAAAAACTCTGCCAAACCGTTTCAAAACAACTTGAAGAAAAAATATCAAGTCCCTTTCGAGTAGAATATGTCAAAATTTACGACGCCTTAAAACTGACCGAGATCAAAGGCCGGATAACCACACCAACGGTTCTACTAATCGCCGTTCACCTGGGTGGAACCCGTTTAATCGACAACCTGCAACTGGAAAACTGAAACAAACATGATGTCTTCGTAAAAAATAACGGGATGGCGTCGTAAAACATAAGGATTATAACTATGCTACTCAATATGTTTAAAGGGAAACTTCACCGGGCCACAGTTACCGATGCCAACCTCTCCTACGAAGGCAGCATCACCATCGACAAAACTCTGCTTGAAGCCTCCGGCATTCTGCCCTATGAACAGGTTCAGGTCTACAACCTGACCAATGGAGCACGTTTTACCACCTACGTCATCGAAGGTGACTATGATAACTGTGAGATATGTATCAATGGAGCGGCGGCCCGACTGGCCCGTAAAGGTGACATGGTAATCATCGCGGCTTACGCCATGATGAGTGAAGAGGAAGCTAAAAACTTCGCCCCGAAAAATATCCTGGTTGACGGTAATAATCGGATTGTCAATCAATCGGTCAAATAGAACCTGAGCCTTAAACAAAAAAGCCCCTCCATAAAATATCGTGAAGGGGCTTTTTAAATTAGTCTAAACTATACCTTAACCTAACGCATACCAAAACGTCTCTTCTTGGCCTGTCGTTTTAAAGCTTCAGCATGTTTCTTTTTTTTGCGCACACTCGGTTTCTCATAGTGCCGTCTTTTTTTCAGCTCCCGGAACAGTCCCGATTTATTGAGCTTGTTTTTGAGAATTTTAATCGCCTTTTCGACATCATTGTCGATCACCTTGATTTCCATCTAAATCCCTTCTTTCTCTGTAATATTAAATATTTATATCCCTTTGCGGGGTTTCATAGACACCTGTCCAACAATAGACGCAAGTTCAGCGTCGTCAAAAAAGCCTTGGTCGCGGGGCTGAGGTGCTTTATATTGCTTCGCGCCGATTATGTCAATAAGTTTTTACCATAGCAAAGTCTCGAAACCTCTTCAGGAGAGAAATTAAGACCACTGAAAATCTTTTTCTCCACAGCCAGAGTCAGGTTTTCAAGCTCCGCCAACCGGGTCAAAGAGGGAGAATTACCCCCATAACGCTTCCTCAGATCGACCAGACGTTCCGCAACCGAAACAATCTCGACATGACGTACCCGTTTGTCGGCATAGTAGATAATCTCCTTGGCGACTATGGGTCCGGCAAGATCAGTCACCAGCCGAACATGATTACGGACAATTTCAGCAATCTCCGGAAAACCTTCACGATCAAGCCACTCCCCACCGAGCTCGGCATGATCACGACCGTTCTCAAGCGAAGCCATCTTGGCAATATCGTGTAGCAAACCGGCGCTTAAAAGAAGATCTCGACCCAGACCGATTCCTTGAACCAGCAAGCCCTCCCGCAGGCAAAGACTGATAACCGCCACCTGACGACTGTGGTCAATAATATGTTCAGGCACCTCAAAACGTTCAAGCAGTTCACAACAAGTGTTATAATCAGGAATATTCATAAATTCGCTACCTCAGACCGGCCAATTTAAGAACCATACGTTCCAGGATTATCGCCTTTGGCAGCCGCGAGGTTTTGATGGCGAGATCAGTATCTCGCAAAATCGCAAAGGCTGTAGCGTAGGCCGGTGGAAGCAATCTTTTGGCCTGATTGACCAGCTTTTTGGCGACAAATGGCGGCACCTTCAGGGCTTTAGCCAGGGTGGCGGCCGACGCCCCGCGATATTCCGGTGATGCGGCACGACTCAAAAGACGATATTGTCGGGCCACCATCGCCACAATAATCAGAGCTTCAGTCCGAGCCCTCTGTAAACCGTCAAGGATGACCAGCGCGGTCACGCCCCGCCCTTCACAGATGGCATCACCAAAAGCAAAGATATTGCCGCCGCCGCCATCAACCCCGAGAAGATCGACCACCGCCTGATCGATCCGGCCGCCGGCCCCAACGTAGAGCATCATCTTCTCAAACTCCTGCTCAAGCAGCGGGAGATTTGCTTCATGCAGATGCACGAGAGCTTCAAGCACTCTCATATCAACGACAATATCCGCCGCCTGAGCCCGTCGGTACAGACGCTGGTTCACTTCAGCCGGCCGTAATTTATCACTTTTTACAACCGTAAATTTTTTCTTTAATCTGGAGACCAGAATAGAGCGCCCGTCCAGTTTAAAAGTGCTTAGAAAAAGGTAGGTTATGGGGCTGGACTCAATCAGACTCTCAATCCACACCAGAAGTTTTTCGTACTCCGCTTTCTGGTAACTGTCAAGATTAAGTAGGTGGACTATTTTTTGTTGGGCAAAAAGGGAGGGAGCGGTGGCGGTAACCAGGATATCCTGAAAGGTAACCTGGGAACAGTCGTAGACTTCGAGCGTGTGTCCCAGCTCAACCAGGCGAGCCAAACCCCGGTTTAAAAATTGATGGGGATAGCGTTCCTCACCATAAAGCAGGCAGCAACCAAAAGGCACGTTGCCGTCGGCGGCCTCATGCAAAGCCTTTTCCAACGACTTTAACATGACCCATTCAAATTAGAAGTCGGTAAAGAGACCATCGTGTATATTCTCGGCCAAGACTTGGCAAACCCGCCTTAAGGCCGCATGTTTGCGCCGGTCAATCGTAAAAGGTTCATTCGTTGCCTTATACTCTTCAACCTCCCGCATCGCCTGACGCCGCCAGAAAACCTGCTTACTGCGAGCCTCGACGATCTCAACATCGACGCTCATAGTGACCCGGTATTCATAGGTTTTATCATCGGGAGAGTAGGAAATCGAGTAGCTCTCAACCGCGATGATCGTCCCGTTAACCAAAAGATCGGCGTCCTTGGCTGCGACCACTTTTAAATTTTTACTACGGGCAAATTCATCAACCAGGGCATTAAAGAGATCATTTTCGAGCCGACTTTCAAAGGTCTGGTTGGTAAAAGGCAAAATCGCCACCGTTTGCAGATCCCCACGCAGTTCCTGAGTGCCGCGCATACGGTAACCACAACTAGAAACCAGGAAAACCGAAAGCAACAGGATCAAGATCAAAAAGTGAAAATATTTTTTCCGCCTTGAGGGCATCAGATTCTCTCCTGTGAAGCACTAAACAAGATGAACTCGTAAACAGTCACGGGCTGGCTAAGTAAAAATTTCTATAGACAAGATGTTGTGGTTTCCCAGGCGCGAGACCATACATGTAGTATGTCGAGTGTCTGGGGAACCACAACAACGCAGGATATCGGAACTTTTTACGACGCCATCAAACAACGATGTTGACCAACTTATTGGGCACCACAATGATTTTGCGCAACTCCTTGTTGCCAATGTACTTCCGTACCTTTTCACTGTCAAGCGCAAGTTTTTTTATCTCATCCTGAGCCATATCATGAGCTACGGTCAAACGTTCCCTGACCTTACCGTTTATCTGGACAACGACCAGAACCGTATCCTTAACCAGTGAGGCGCTGTCGACAACCGGCACCGGAATATAGCTTACGCCCTTATTATTACCGAGCTCTTCCCAAAGCTCTTCACAGATATGCGGCACAATCGGAGCCAAGAGCAAAACCACAGTTTCAATCGCCTCACGAAGCAGGGACGCCAGAACCTTATCAGCCCGGGCCTCCTTGATATCATAATTTTTTAGTTCATTGACCAGTTCCATGACTGCACTGATCGCCGTATTAAAGTGCATACGGTCTTCAATATCGATCCGCACCCGGGCAATCGTCTGGTGGGTTTTTCGCCGCAAGCCACTATGTTTTTGCGGCACCTCAGCCATACTGCCAGCAAAAGTCTCAACCTCATTTAAAACCGGCAACAGGGCATAAACCAGGCGCCAGAGGCGGTTGAGAAAACGATAACCCCCTTCAACCCCCTGGTCATTCCACTCCAGATCAAGCTCCGGCGGAGAAGCAAAGAGGCTGAACATGCGAGCCGTATCGGCACCATATCTCTTGATCAGGGCATTGGGATCGACGACGTTGCCTTTTGATTTTGACATCTTGGCACCGTCTTTAATAACCATTCCTTGAGTCAACAATTTGGTAAAAGGTTCGGAAAAATTGATATAACCAAGATCCCGCAGCACCTTGGTAAAAAAACGTGAATAGAGAAGATGCAAAATGGCGTGTTCAATGCCGCCGATGTAGTGATCAACCGGCAGCCAACGATCAACTGCGGCCTTTTCTAAAGAACCATCTTTATAGTTAGCGCAGGCATAACGCATATAGTACCAGGATGACTCGACAAAGGTATCCATGGTATCGGTCTCGCGCCGGGCCGAAGCCCCACAGCGAGGACAAACGGTATTAACAAAGCTCTCAACCTTAGCCAAAGGCGAGCCGCCGCTGCCACCGAGTTCAACATCCCCGGGCAAACACACCGGCAGATCTTTTTCGGGTACCGGAACAATTCCGCAAGCATCGCAGTAAATCACCGGAATCGGCGTGCCCCAATAGCGCTGCCTGGAGACTCCCCAGTCGCGCAGGCGGTAGGTCACCGCTTTTTTACCCAACCCTTTCTCAGTTAAATGAACCACAATCAGGTCAAGCGCCTTGCGGTTTTCACAACCGTCAAATTCGGCCGAATTAATCAAACGCCCCTCACCCGTATAAGCTTCACTCATCAGGGCCGGATCAAGCAGTTCACCTGCGGGCTGAATGACCACCACAATCGGCAGATCATACATCTTGGCAAATTCAAAATCGCGCTGATCATGGGCCGGCACCGCCATCACCGCCCCGGTACCGTAACCGGAGAGAACAAAATTGGCGAGATAGATCGGCATTTTGCAACCGGTCAACGGATTAAGACTATAGCTCCCGGTAAAGACGCCCTCTTTCTCCAACTTGGCCGCATCGCGGTCGCTGGGCGGCTCCTGAAGCCGCATCTTCTCGATAAAAGCGGCAACCGCAGTCTCTTGGATGGTACCTTGAGCCAACTCCAGAGCCAGGGGATGATCCGGTGCCAAGCTCATGAAAGTGGCCCCGAAAAGGGTATCTTGGCGGGTCGTAAAAACGGAAATCTTACAATCCCGGTCAGCCACGGCAAAGTCAATCTCGGCCCCGACGCTCTTGCCGATCCAGTTTTTCTGCATGGTGATGACGCGCTCGGGCCAACCCCCCTGCAAATCATCACAACCGGCTAAAAGTTCTTCGGCATAATCAGTTATCTTGAAAAACCACTGGCTTAAGTCCTTATCTTCAGTCTCTTTACCGCAACGCCAGCAACAGCCGTCTTCAACCTGTTCGTTGGCGAGCACCGTCTGACAATCTTCACACCAGTTGACTTTTGATTTCTTCTTGTAAACCAGCCCCTTCTCCAGCATCTGGGTAAAAAAGAGCTGTTCCCAACGATAATAGGAGGGGTCACAGGTCGCCAACTCACGATCCCAGTCATAACTAAAACCCATACGCTGGAGCTGGGAACGCATCTCATCAATATTGCGGCTCGTCCAGGCCGCAGGGTGAACCCCGTGAGCAATTGCGGCATTTTCGGCCGGCATACCGAAGGCGTCCCAACCCATGGGATGAAGGACATCACGCCCCAACATCCGCTGATAGCGAGCCACAACATCACCAATCGAATAGTTGCGGACGTGCCCCATATGGATCTTTCCTGAAGGATAGGGAAACATCTCGAGAAGATAGTACTTTTCACCACCTTGTCCGGTGGCAAAGGTTTTCTCATCAATCCAGCGGGCCTGCCATTTTTTCTCTATCGCATGGGGATTGTATTCAACATTCATCTTGATTATCGGCCCTTACGTTTTTCCATCTTTTCCTGCTCTTCTTTACAAGCGATACACAAGGGTGCCACAGGTCGGGCCTTGAGCCGTTCGATATTGATATCTTCACCACACTCGGCACAGACACCATAAGTACCGGCATCAATCTGTTCTAAAGCCTCATCGATTTTCTTAATCAAATGGGCTTCACGACCACGGATCCGAAAAAGCAGATTATGATCGGTATCAACACTGGCGGCATCGACATCATCGTATAAATCATCCTTGTTGGTATGGATATCCCCATTTTTAAGCTGTTCTACCCGGGCCTCAACATCTTCCTTTTTCTCCAGTAGAATCCGGCGGAAACATTCAAGCTGTTCAGTCTTCATTTCAGGTCTCCATCACTCTTTAAAATCGTCCTTATTATTAATCGGCGCCGTTTATACTATAAAGGTAGCAGGCAAAGCAACTAAAACCGTGACCGACCCGCAAAAGCCAGACTGTTGATCAAGACAAAGCCTCACAGATAGCTGAAGTTATCTGTTTAACCTCGCTTGCCCTGGTCACAAAAGGGGGCATAGTATAGCAGAGGTTGGCAAAAGGCCGCAGCCAGACACCGCGTGCCACAACCCTCTCCTGAACCTTTTCGACATCTATCGGAGTCTTGGTCTCGACCAACCCGATAGCTCCCAAAACCCTGACATCCTTGACCCCCGGCAGTTGTCGGCAAGGTTCAAGGCCAGCCTTCAAAAGGCCCTCGATTTCAACAATCCGTTCCCGCCAAGGAGAGTTTTCAAGCAGGCCGATACTGGCCAGAGCTACGGCGCAGGCCAGCGGGTTAGCCATAAAGGTCGGCCCATGCATCAACATTCCCGGTCCCTTTTGCGAAATAACCTCACTGATGAAGGTTTTGGTCAAGGTCGCAGCAAAACTCATATAACCGCCGGTCAAAGCCTTACCGAGACAGAGAATATCGGGCGTTATACCGGCATGGTTACAGGCAAAAAGTTCCCCGGTGCGGCCAAAACCGGTGGCGATCTCATCGGCGATTAAAAGCAGGTCATACTCATCACACAGCGCCCTTACTCGGCGCAGGTATTGAGGATGATAAAAGCGCATCCCGCCAGCACCCTGGACAATCGGCTCTAAAATAATTGCCGCCAACTCCTCATGCCGGGTTTCGACAAGCTCTCTGAGCTCATCAATTTCACGTTCATCCCAAACCCCGTCGAAAGGAATCTGCGGAGCCTTGGCAAAAACCTGCGGCATCAACAGATCACTGAAAAGATGGTGCATACCGTTGACCGGGTCGCAGACCGACATGGTTGCAAAAGTATCACCATGATAACCCTGGCGAATGGTCAAGAGACGTTTTTTAGCCGGTCGACCCAAGGAGAACCAGTACTGAATCGCCATCTTGATCGCAACTTCGACAGCCACCGACCCGGAATCACAGAAAAAGACCCGGCCCAGCCCGGGCGGGGTGATGGCCAGCAGTTTTTCGGCTAAAAGAACCGCCAGTTCATGAGTCAGGCCGCCAAACATGACGTGCGCCATATCTTCAAGTTGGGCGGTCATTGCGGCATTAAGAACGGGATGGTTATAACCGTGAATCACGGCCCACCATGAAGACATCCCGTCGATCAGTTGGCGGCCATCATGCAGAGTCAGACGGGTTCCGGAAGCCGATTTGACCGCATAGGGAGGGATCGGCACCGGAGCCGCCGCGTAGGGATGCCAGAGAACTTCAGCGTCCCGTTGGATCAAATCGTTATAGTGGTCAGCGTTCATAACTAATGCCCGACCGAACCTTTCCGAACCAATTGACCGTCAGCACCACGCACGCCACCACGTAAAAGCTCCCGAACTTCACAATCACCAGCCGCAAAAGCCTTTTTCAAAAAATCGTGGGCCTGCCAGTAGTCGATATCCGCACCGCAGGTAAAGAAATCGACCGCCGCATAGCCGTGTTCGGGCCAGGTGTGAATCGCCAGATGCGACTCGGCAATGACGACCACCCCACTAATCCCATGCGGCTGAAAACGATGAAAGACCGATTCGACAATGGTCGCCCCGGAGACCCGGGCCGCCTCCTTCATAAATCCCTCAATCTGCTCAAGATCATCAAGAATCTCTTCTGAGCAGGAAAAAAGTTCCACCAGCAGATGTCGACCTAACGCTTCCATTCTTTAAAACCCTTATGGCGTCGTAAAAAGTTCCGATATCCTGCGACTTTTTACGAATGTATCATATTTGTAATACCATCAATTTTATGAAGCCGTCAGCCTTAATAAGTTTCAGGCAACAAGTCAACAAACTTTTTTCATCTTGACTTTCACTTACAGTCAAGGGATAGTAAATATTGCCGTAACTATTCAGGTTCTGTATCAAAACTGCCGGGATTGGGGTCATTGCTGGTACAAGGTGCGCTAGCACCCCAGCTTTGACCCCGTTTATGAGAGCGAAGCAAAGTTCGCCGCTATTTATTGTAACTTTATGGTGGGCACCTGAATAGTTGATGGCGTCGTAAAAAGTCCGATCTACTGCGCTGTTGTG
>DAOVTG010000207.1 GCA_030633185.1 Deltaproteobacteria bacterium | reverse complement strand
TGGCGTCGTAAAAAGTCCGATCTACTGCGCTGTTGTGGTTTTTCAGGCACTCGACATACTACATGTATGGTCTCGCGACTGAAAAACCACAACATCTTGTATATCGAAATTTTTACTTAGCCATCCCGTGACTTTTTACGACGCCATCAACTATTCAGGTACCCACCATAAAGCCATAATAAATGGCGGCGAACATTGCTTCGCCCTCATAAACAGGGTCAAAGCTGGGGTGTTGACGCACCTCATGCCAGCAATGACCCCAATCCCGACAGTTTGCAAACGACGTCTGAATAGTTACAAAATAACAAAGTAATCACAAAAACAACCAAACATTGATGATATACCCCCATGGCGCACCTGTCAAGGTCTATACTGTTTAATTTTAGTCGTATTGACATCCATAATTTTCTGATAGTTCTTCTATTCCGGGGACACCTTACTTAATTCCCTACTTGAGCCCGCGGGCTCAAGTAGGGAATTAAGTAAGGTGTCCCCGGAATAGAAGTGCAAAAGAGCGACACCCTTTGGGGGTGCCGCTCTTTTAGTAACTCGATATCTTAAAATAAAGGGTTGGCTTTATTCCGAATCCATCCCTTTACGGGAGAGACGGATTTTGCCCTGGCGATCAACCTCGATCACCTTGACCATAACTTCGTCACCCTCTTTCATGTAATCGCGAACGTCGCGTACCCGCTCTTCGGCAATCTGCGAGATATGAAGCAACCCGTCAGTGCCGGGAAAAATCTGAACAAAAGCGCCGAAATCCATAATTCTCTGCACCGTACCGAGATAGATTTTACCGACTTCAGCCTCTTGGGTCAAATCACGAATCAGGGCAATCGCTATCTCAGAGGCCTGTCCATCAACTGAAGCAATCTTAATTTCACCACTATCATCGATATCGATCTTGGCCCCTGATTTTTCGGTAATGGCGCGAATATTCTTGCCGCCAGGTCCAATCACGTCTCTGATTTTGTCGGGATCAATCTTAATCGTCATAATCCGCGGGGCGTAATCGGAAAGTTCAGCTCGGGGTTCGGTCAGGGCTTCGGCCATTTTGCCGAGAATATGCAAACGTCCGGCCTTGGCCTGGGCCAAAGCTTTAGCCATAATCTCAGGGCTGATACCGTCGATCTTGATGTCCATCTGAATAGCAGTAATACCATCTTTGGTACCGGCGATCTTGAAATCCATATCACCGACATGATCTTCGTCACCAAGAATGTCACTTAAAATGATAAACTCGTCACCCTCTTGCACCAATCCCATAGCAATTCCGGCGACCGGAGCTTTGATCGGCACACCGGCATCCATCAGGGCCAAACTACCACCGCAGACCGAAGCCATCGAAGAAGAGCCGTTTGACTCCGTAATATCTGAAACAATCCGAATCGTATAAGGAAATTTATCGGCTTCCGGCAAAATCGTCTGCAAAGCCCGGCGAGCCAGAGTTCCATGACCGATCTCACGACGACCCGGACCTCTCAAGAAACGCGCTTCACCAACGCTGTAAGGCGGGAAGTTATAATGCAACATGAAGTTATTAAAGGTGTTGCCCCGCAGGGAGTCAATCCGCTGTTCATCGACCGAAGTACCCAAAGTTGCGGTGACTATAGCCTGGGTTTCACCCCGGGTAAAGAGGGCTGAACCATGCACGCGAGGCAATAAAGAGACCTCACAATCAATATCACGAACCTCATCCACTAGTCGACCACCAATCCGCACTTTATCAGTAATGATCTGACGACGGATAGCCCCGCCCAGTTGATCTTCAAAAACCTCACCCAGATCATCAGCCGGAATTTCCGCTTCGGCCAGACGCTCTCTAATCTCATCTTTGAGCCGACTGAAATAGTCCTGGCGCTCAAGTTTATCGGCAACCTTGATACCCTCTGTAAAACGGTCGGCAAAATGCTCATTGACCAAAGCCAGCAAATCATCGTTGATAACCGGAGCAATAACTTCACGTTTTTTAACCCCGATCTCTTTGACCATCTCCAACTGGGCATCAAGAAAAGGCTGGGCTGATTTATGACCTAACTCTAAAGCTTCAAGCATAACCTGCTCGTCAACCTCTCGAGCTCCGCCCTCAACCATAACTACAGCTTCACGACTGCAAGCCATAATCACATCAAGATCACTCTCATCAATCTCGGCAAAGGTCGGATTAACCACCAACTCACCATTGACTCGAGCCACCCGGACGGCGGCCACCGGCCCGGCAAAAGGGATCTCGGAGATCATCAGGGCGGCTGACGCTCCGCTCAGCGCCAAAATCGCCGGGTCATGAATATTATCGGCCGACATGACGGTCGCAATAATCTGGGTTTCACAAGTAAAGCCCTTGGGAAACAGGGGCCGTAAAGGGCGATCAATAAGCCGCGATGTCAGAGTTTCACGATCACTCAAACGACCTTCACGTTTAAAAAATCCTCCGGGGATCTTCCCGGCGGCATAAGTTTTTTCCTGGAAATCGACAGTCAGAGGAAAAAAATCGATCCCCTCACGTCCTTTGCGAGCCGAAACCGCCGTCACTAAAACCATGGTATCGCCTTGACGAACCATGACCGCGCCGTTCGCCTGTTTGGCAATCTTGCCGCTCTCAAAACTTATATCACTACCTGAAACTTCTACCTTACAATACTTTTTCATCTCTTCTCCACTTTTCCGCGTCAACCTACAATAACTTTACTCAGCCTCCTAGTTATCTGGTACATTCCAGACAACCTTGATTCAACACTTTCGTATACGCATAGGAACAAAAAAAGAAAACTGCCTTCAGCCTATGCCCTGAAGGCAGTTTTCGAAACACTTTTTTGACTCTTAAATGTAATGACCAGACCCAGCCTGTAGCTTAACGCCGCAGACCCAAACTTCCAATCACGTCTTTATAACGTTTAAACTCTTTGGTTTTCAGATAATCGAGCAAGCGACGTCTCTGACCAACCAACTTCAACAAACCACGCCGGGAATGAAAATCGTGTTTATGAACCTTGAAATGATCAGTCAGATAAGTAATTCTCTCACTGAGCAGAGCAATCTGAACTTCAGGGGATCCGGTATCACTTTCGTGCAGCCTGTATTTCTCGATAATATCATTTTTTTGACCACTTACAAACGCCATTGGAACTTCTCTCCTCTATACTTCATTTTTAAAGACTATAATAAGCTAAATATTTGCTTCTAATATACTGTTGGGGCCACAAGCTACCATAAAAAATGGAGCTTGTAAAGATTTTGTTTTGTCTAACTGGTACCCTGCGCCATCATTACGCGAGACATCCGTAACTCTTCAGTCTCACCTTCCTGGTTCAAACGCGCCAGAGCTAACAGGGTTCCAGCTTCATCCGTCAGGGCAATTTCCTCTTCGGTTTCCAACTCCGACACTGATGCTGATATTTCACTAAGCGGCACTGCCATTCCATGAGCGATTCGCTCTCTTATTTCCGAAGCGCTAATTACCAGCCGGGGTAAATGGGTGAGAACTTCAAGCGGAGCCAGCATGGGCAAACTTTCACCAGCATCAATTTTGTCCAGTAATTCATCCAAAGGAATTGCTTGATCGAGAGTAAAGGGGCCGCTCGCCTCACGGCGCAACGACCAGATGCGAGCCCCGCAGCCAAGATCACGCCCGACATCAGCGGCCAGTGATCTGACATAGGTTCCTTTTGAACAGACAACCCGAAAAGCAACCAATGGCGGCTTGTAGAAGAGAAACGTAAAAGAATCGATCTTAACCTGACGCTCAGGTGGTGCCACGTCAACACCGGCACGAGCATAAGCATAGAGCGGCTTACCTTTACGTTTGATAGCCGAATAGATCGGTGCTACCTGAGTCTGCCGACCAAGATAGCGCTTAAAAATATCGGCAATCTCTTTCTCGCTGAAATCAAGCGATCCCTCATGACGGGCGACAATTTCACCATCACGATCGAGGGTATCGGTCTCGATTCCAAGCTCAATCTCGCCGCTGTAAACCTTACGACTCTCATCAAGATATTGAATCAACCGTGTAGCTCGATTGAGTGCCAACGGTAAAACCCCGGTTGCCAGGGGATCAAGGGTTCCGGTATGTCCCACTTTACGACAACCAAGCCGCCGTTTGACCCGAGCTACCACCTGCTGCGAAGTCAGACCCGGCGGCTTGTCAACAACCAGAAAGACATCGTCAGTCATCTTACGGTTGCTGGCAAAGAGTTATCAACAATTGTAAAAACTTGCTCAATCAATTCCGGCAAACGGCCCTGTAAACGGCAACCGGCGGCATTATGGTGACCACCGCCGCCAAACTCAGCAGCCAGGGCCGCGACATTGACCGTACCCCGGGAGCGAAAACTTAATTTATACTCTTGAGGCCCGATTTCCCGGGCCATAAAGGCAACTTCAACTCCGGCTACCGAACGTGGATAATTGACCAAACCGTCACTATATTCACTGTTGGTACCGGTCTCGACAAACATTGTCTGCGTTACCCATACGGCTGCGGCCTTGCCGGAAGTAGATATCTGCAAGGTCTCCAGGACTCGGCCGATCAACTTGATACGCCCAACCGGCTGGCTTTCATAGACCTGCTGGGCCACACTCCAGGGCTCAACCCCCCGGGAGACTAAGTCACCGGCGATAATAAAAGAGCTGGGGGTTGCATTAGAGTAACGAAAGGATCCCGTATCAGTCAGGAT
>DAOVTG010000073.1 GCA_030633185.1 Deltaproteobacteria bacterium | reverse complement strand
CTGAAAGCGCCGCCATCCTGGCACCTGATAAAAAAGTGCTTTTGCCGCGTTTGGACTGCGGCTGCGGTTTGGCAGATATGGCTGAGGCCTCAGCCATACGAAAAATGCGCCGGGAGAAACCTAATGCCGTGGTCGTCACCTGTGTGAACTCCTCGGTCGAAGTCAAGGCCGAAAGCGATATCTGCTGCACCTCTGGCAATGCCGTCAACGTTGTCAGATCGATTGCCCAAGAAAAGGAAATTATCTTTGTTCCGGATCGCAATCTTGGGGCCTATGTTCAAGAACAGACCGGCCGCCAAATGACTTTATGGGATGGCTTTTGCCCGATTCATAACGCAATCCGAACGGCCGATATTATCAAAGCCAAAAAAGCACACCCAGAAGCCCTCCTCATCGTCCACCCGGAATGCCGCCCCGAAGTTACCAAACTGGCCGACGGGGTCTGCAGTACCGGCGGCATGACCGACTTTGTCAAGCAGTCAACCGCTAAAGAGTTTATCATCGCCACCGAAGAGGGCATGCTCTACCCCTTGAGAAAAGCCCATACCGACCGGATCTTCCATCCGGTTGCCAAAGATGCCATGATCTGTACGGACATGAAACTGATTTCGCTTGAAGATATCTATAACTCCCTTGAAAAACTGGAACCGGTCATCACCGTCAACCAAGAGACAGCCGACCGGGCCCGCCTGGCCCTCGAACGAATGTTGGCCATCCCGCGCAACTAGGAGGCTGTTAGAGAATAAACGTAAAAAGGCTATCTTCGGATTTTTCCGAAGATAGCCTTGATGGCGTCGTAAAAAGTCACGGGATGGCTAAGTAAAAATTTCGATATACAAGATGTTGTGGTTTTTCAGGCGCGAGACCATACATGTAGTATGTCGAGTGCCTGAAAAACCACAACAGCGCAGTAGATCGGACTTTTTACGACGCCATTAAATTTTAAAAGGGAGAGAAAATAATGAAGAAAATCTTTGTATTACTGCTCTTTAGTGGTTTTTTACTGGTTGCCTGCTCGGCGACTAAAGTGACCGGGGTCTGGCAGGATAAAAACTTCCAAGGTAAGCCTTTCGAAAACATTTTGGTAGTTAGTTTTTTTCTCGATGGTGAGGCCGGTCGCATGAGTGAAATTCAGTTGGCCAGACTACTTCGCAAAAAAGGGGTTTCTGCCAGTGCCGGCCATGTTGTTTTGCCGACCGGCACCCGATCTTCAGTTGAAAAAATTACCGAGGCTATCGGCAACCACGCTTTTGACGGGATCTTGATCTCTCGAGTTGTTGACAAAATAGAGGAGACCAGAACTACTGCTCAAGGCGCTTGCAAGGGTCGCTGGGACAGCGACTACCGACAGAGCCAACGATATTCACTTTCGTCCTGCCAGCCCAACTCTATGACTAGGACTACTGCAGTTTACGGTCTTGAGACCAAACTCTATAGTGCCAAAGATAAAGTTTTAGTGATGTCATTATCCTCGAAAACTTCTGACGATCGTCTCTCCGATACCTTGGTTAAAGGTTTTGTTAAAACCGTGGCCGATCGTCTCAGTCGTGCAGGTTTGCTGGCCAAGCCCTAACAGTAATGAACTTTATGATGAAACCGCAAAAACTAAGATCAGGTATTGCCGAGATCAGTGGTCGCAATATCAGTCAATATCTGATGGTGCTGTTGCTGCCGGTGGTGGTTGTTGGTGGTTATTACTGGCCGAAAATAGGTTTTACGGTGGTCGGTCTGATTGCTCTTTTTATGACCCTTGCCAGTCGACGTGGGCGTTTTTATTGTGGCTGGCTCTGTCCCATGGGGGCCTTTCATGAGCGCGTTTTAAGTCTGGTCAGTCGCCAACAGCCGATCCCCGCTTTTTTAAAAACCCCCTGGTTTCGCTGGGGGCTTTTTGTGGTTATGATGACTTTTATGGCCTCCCGCTTGCTGGCTGCTTGGGGCAGTGCGGATGCCTTTGGTAGCGTCTTTCGGACCATGTGGATGGTCTCAGTTTCGCTGGCCATAGTTCTCGGACTCTATTTCAAACCCCGAACCTGGTGTACTATCTGTCCCATGGGGACAATGCAGGGGATAAGTTCCAGTAATACATATCTGCTGAGTGTTGATGAGAGCTGTATCGAATGTGGAAAATGTGAAAAGGTCTGCCCCATATCGACCTACCCCGGGGCTTTTCGGGTTGCCGGAGGGGTTGGTCAGGTCCCTTCCGGAGAGTGTCTGCGTTGCTCAAACTGCATCGTCAATTGTCCCCAAGATGCCCTGTCTTTCAGGAGCCGGATTAATGGTGATATTTAGATCTTGTCCTTGAGCTGTCTCGACAATGACAGCACCAGCCCAATCAAATCAGCCCTCCTAGTTCTGCGGTTTTATTCAATCGGATCGACTAAATCTAACCTAAATCAGGGCGTAAAACTCAACAACTTATTAATTTCCAGTTCCTAACCGAGCCAGGATGGCACCTGACCCACTGATTTTAACGCCAGTGACCGGGAACCCAATGACCTCGGGCATTGCGGTGGCCGGGAACCCAGGCCGCGCCGCGGCGTGGTGCTGGGCCGATTTTTTTCCAGTGTCCGGGGATCCATGAGCCGTTTGCCTTATAGTGTCCTTTAATCCAAACCTTGCCAACTTTGACAGCTCCTGTATATTTCCAGTGGCCGAGGATGACGACGCCGTTGGGTTTTGTGACAGGTACTGCCCAGATGAAATCGGGGCCTGGTTTTGGTGTCCGGGCTCGAACCGGTTTTGGTGATAGAGCTTGTTGCGGTTTTATATGTTTCCAGTGACCACGGATGACGACACCGTTGGGTTTTGTGTGGGGTTTTATCCAGACGTAGTGGGGGCCCGGTTTCGGTGGCCGGGCATGTCTCCAGTGGCCGTGGACAACGACCCCGTTAGGTCTTGTGTGGGGTGCTATCCAGACAAAATTAGGCCCCGGTTTAGGCGGCCTGGCGTGAGCGCAGGAAATGCTGAATAAAGGTAAGAGAAAAGTCGTCAAGATGATAAAAACTTTGATTTTTCTGAACATAGTAGCCTCCTTTGAGTTTTGGGCCTAAAAGCCCGGTTAGGGTTTATTTCTTTTCGGCCGCAGCTTTTTCACGGTGGGCCGAGGTGATAAAAACCGGTTCTGCCGGAACGTCTCGGTAATGACCTTTGGTCGTGGTTTTGACTCCGGCTATTTTGTCGATAACGCTGAGTCCTTTGACAACCTTGGCGAAGACGGCGTAACCGAAATCGCGGCTGCCGTGGTCAAGGGTGCTGTTGTTTTTAAGGTTGATAAAGAACTGGCTGGTGGCGCTGTTGATCTGTGATGTGCGGGCCATCGAGAGGGTGGCTCTTAAGTTGCGCAGGCCGTTATCAGCCTCGTTTTTGATCGGGTCCTTAGTCTCCTTTTTTTTCATTTCGGTCTCAAAACCGCCGCCCTGAATGACAAAACCCGGCATTACACGATGAAAAATGGTGTTGTCGTAGAATCCTGAATCGACATAATCGAGAAAATTTTTCACGCTGATCGGGGCCTTGTCAGGGTAGAGCTCAAGAACCATAGTTCCCATATTGGTCTCCATGACCACTCGGGGATTGTCGGCAGCGGCCTCGGAAACCGTCGACAGCCCCATTGAAAATGCCATAAAAAGTCCACCCAATAATAAAATTTTAATTGCCAGCATCAAATTTCTCCTTTTAAATCCATTTCTGTAAGGCGGCAATGATTTTGCCGGCTTGTTCCTTGTTTGAGATGTTGAATTTCGATTGGGGCATATAGTTGCCCCTTACCTTACGGTAGCGGCGAATTGTGTAGAGATCCTTGCCGAAATCTTCCGTTTTTTTATCCCATTGTTGATAGCGAAAGACAATTGTCGTCCAGGCGCCTCGGGTGAGAATCTCCTTGTCAAGCTCTTTAACAATAAGCTTGCCATCCTCCTCATAGTTAAGGGTTATTTCATCAATTGTTTCCGCCATCGTTTTCTCCTGTTTTTGGTGTTGCTTTTAGGGTTTAGGTGTTTTACAGCAGGTTGCTGGCCAGATCTGCCAACTCCGAGCGTTCCCCTTTTTCAAGGTTAATATGGGCGTAGAGTTTTTCTCCCTGCATCTTGGCAATAATGTGGCTTAAACCGTTGGAGTGGCTGTCAAGATAGGGGTGGTCGATTTGAAAGATATCGCCGGTGAAGACAATTTTGGTGTTTTCACCGGCCCGGGTGACGATTGTCTTGACCTCATGCGGGGTCAGGTTCTGGGCTTCATCGACAATAAAGAAGATCTTTACCAGACTGCGACCGCGAATGTAGGAGAGGGCCGAGATGACCAGTTTTTTATCTTCCAGCATCTTGCGATAATGGGGCGTATTCTTGCCCTCTCGGCTGTGAGCCTGAATAACCCCGAGATTATCAAAAAGAGGCTGGGTGTAGGGTGATATCTTGTCGCTGATATCGCCGGGCAGATAGCCGATGTCCTTGTTGCTTAGAGGGACAATCGGACGGGCCAGATAGATCTGCCGGTAGAGGTTGCGCTGTTCAAGACCGGCGGCCAGGGCAAGCAGAGTTTTGCCGGTTCCGGCCTTACCGGAGATTGTTACCAGAGAAATATTCGGGTTGAGCAGGGCATTTAAGGCAAAGATCTGTTCGGCATTGCGTGGGATGATGCCGGAAACCGCTCTTTTTTCGACTCGGGTGATCAACTTCTGCTGGTTGTCGCAGGTGGCCAGGGCTGATTTGTGAGCTGAGCGTAAGACCATGTATTCGTTGGGTTTTAAAGGCTCACTTAAGGAAAGCTCCGAGAGGGCCGGGTTCTCCTCATCGGAGTAGAGTTGGTCAATAAGTTCATCGGCAACCTCCTCAATTATCCGGGTGCCGGTGTAGAGGGTTTTGACATCCTTAATGTGGTCACTGGTATAATCTTCGGCCAGCAGGCCAACGGCCTTGGCCTTCATGCGCAGATTGACATCCTTGGTTACCAGAATAACTTTTTGCTTTTTATTCTGGTGGGTGATGATATAGGCAAGATTAAGGATGTGATGGTCTTTCTTAAGTGGATTAAAACTTTTTTTAATCTCGGGAGCCATTTCCTCATCAAGACGGATGCTGATTTTACCGAGGCCCGGGCCAATCTCGACTCCGTTGTTAAAAATCGCATCTCTGCAGAGTTCATCCAGGGTCCGGACAAACTGACGGGCATGATAGTTGATGATTTCGTTACCGCGCTTGAAATTGTCGAGTTCTTCAAGCACCGTAATCGGAATAATTATATCGTTGTCGGCAAAATGGCGCAACGAATCACTGTCATGCAAGATAACATTAGTATCAAGAACGAATATCTTTTTATTTTGGGCCGCACTCTTCGCCATCATCTATCCTTTTCTTATCGTTTTCGGCCTCTGATAAGGCCGTAAAAAGCGCCCACCACACCGCCGGTAAGATGGGCAAACTGGGAGATATTATCTTTTCCCATAGAGCCGTACAATTCGTTGCCGAGATAGAGAAAAGCCACCAGGATCAAGGTCAGTGGGATTTCACCGGCCCGAATATTGGAGCAGGAACTCAAAAGAATCAGCATGAAGACGATGCCGCTGGCTCCAAGTAGGCCGGTATTAAAGAAAACAGCGTTGAGCAGGGCCGTGAGCAGGGCCGTGACCAAGATCATCTCAAAGATGAGGCCGGAGCCGAATTTCTCCTCATTGATCGGGCCGATCAAGAGCAGCAGAGAGAGGTTGGCACTTAAATGGGCAAAACTGCCATGGCCGAAAATATAAGTAAAAAACTGGATGTAGTGGAGCGGTGGCCCATGCAGGCCCGGATATGCGGTAAAAAAGGTCTGCGTGGTGGCCCCATTGGTTAGTTGGTCGGCACCCATAGCGGCACAGCAGAGGATCGCCAGGGTCAGGGTGATCGGGGCATTATAACGAATTTTCATGGGGCCTAAAATAGAGCCTGGAGCGAACCTTGTCAAGAGGATTTTCCTCAGCCCTCAATCTTCTTTTTGCAAAGACGAATCTATTTTGTCCGATTCCTTGAAGAGTTCCGGTTGTCTCTTGCTTGACGATCTCTACTCTTTGGGTGTATGAATGGACTTAAGTGCAATAGAAAGAAACGTATAGAGTTAGTTTTTTGCCGACAGGAGAGTTGATGAATAACGAAGGTGTCGCCATTTTTGCCGCACACTGTCTGCAGGGCCGGCATATGGAGCTTGACTTTCTTTTACAGGAGTTGCAGCGCGATGGCTTTATCGATGTTGATGATGCGGAAAGTTGCCGTCGTTCAGCCCAGATCAAACGGCGCACCCCGCTTCCCCCTCTGGCTTTGATCGGGGCTCTGAAACTGGAGAACCGGCAGGTGTTGGGTGAGGTGATTTCACTTGAGGCTCTGACCTCATGGGTGGCCGCTAAGTCCGGTCTTCCCTACCATCATATCGACCCTTTAAAACTTGAAGTCCACGCCATTACCGGTCTCAACCTTCCCCTGGCCTACCTCGAACGTTTTAATATTATGCCGATCAAGGTGACCAACGAGCGGGTGGTAATGGCAACGGCCGAACCTTTTGTTGATGAATGGGTCAAAGAGCTAAGTCAAGTCTTAAAGAAAAAAATTGAACGGGTGATAGTTAATCCGGTCGATATCCAGCGTTATCGGCAGGAGTTTTTCGCCCTGGCTGAGTCGGTTAAAGGTGCCAGTGACGGCCGGTCCAGCACTTCGCAGATCTCCGATTTTGAACAGTTGGTCACCCTGGGCCGGGCCGGTCATCTTGATGCCAGCGATCAGCATATTGTTCACATTGTTGACTGGTTGCTGCAGTACGCCTTTGATCAAAGGGCCAGTGATATTCACCTTGAACCCCGGCGCGAGAGTGCCAATATCCGCTTTCGCATTGATGGAGTTCTTCACTATATCTACCAGATACCGCAGAACGTGATGAATGCAGTGACCAGCCGGATCAAAGTTTTGGGGCGCATGGATGTTGCCGAAAAACGCCGTCCCCAAGATGGTCGCTTAAAAACCGTTACGCCGCATGGTGAAGAGGTTGAGTTACGGCTTTCGACCATGCCGACTACCTTCGGCGAGAAATTGGTGATGCGTATTTTTGATCCCGAGGCCCTGAAAAAATCGTTTCAGGAACTTGGTTTCAGTGATGAAGAGTTGAAAACCTGGCGCGGCATGGTTGAACGTCCGCACGGTATTATTCTGGTTACCGGTCCCACCGGTTCGGGAAAAACCACCACCCTTTATTCTACCCTCAAACATCTTGCCCGGCCCGAACTTAATGTCTGTACGGTCGAGGATCCGATCGAGATTGTCGATCCTAAACTTAATCAGATGCAGGTTCAGCCCGTCATTGGGGTTACCTTTGCCAGCGGCGTCCGGACTCTTTTACGTCAAGATCCCGACATTATTATGGTCGGTGAGATCCGCGATCTCGAAACCGCCGAAATCGCGGTTCAGGCCTCCCTGACCGGCCATCTCGTGCTCTCGACTCTGCATACCAACGATTCCGCCACCGCCATAACCCGTCTTCTCGATCTCGGGGTCTCTGATTTCTTGATTCAGGCGACTCTGCTCGGGGTTACGGCCCAGCGCCTGATCCGCACCCTTTGTCCCTTTTGCAAAAAACCCGGCCCCATAGACGAAAAGGGTTGGCACCTGTTGACCACGCCCTGGAAGATCAAACAACCGGAGAATATCTATCACGCCGTCGGTTGTTCTGAATGTCGTCATACCGGCTATCTTGGCCGGAGCGCCATTTTTGAAATCGTGCTCGTCACCTCCGAACTCTCCGAACTTATCACCTCATCCGTCAACCTTGAAGCCTTGCGCCGTCAGTCGATCAAAGACGGTATGCGTCCTTTACGCCTAAGCGGTGCCAACGCCGTAGTCGCCGGCCTCACGACCCCCGAAGAGGTCTTCAAAGTGGCTCCGCCGCCGCGTAATCTCGGGAGTTGGCAGAATTAATTTAGAGATGAAGTTAAACATTTTCGGGGTGTTTTATACAAATTGTTGCAGGAAATTGACTGCCGGCATATGGATAATATTCTGTTTATTGATAAACGATTTTTCTCCGATGGCTGATATCTGGTAGTATTTTGCTGTGGGGAATTTTTTCTGCAGGTAGCGAAGATGGGGGCTGGTTGAGTTATCTGACCATTTACATTCAATAAAGATTTGTGCCGTATTATTCCTGGTAATACAGAAATCAACCTCTCTTTTATCGGTATCCCTGAAATAGCGAAGTTCCATCTGCTCGCCGAAAACATCTCTTTGAAAATGTACCCATTTGAGCAGGTGGGATGCGACCATATTTTCAAATTTTGCCGCTTGATCCTGAACTATACTCCAGTCAAAAAAATAATGTTTCTGTTCCTTTTTTACCGCTCTGATCAGAGGTGACCCGAAAGGAGGAATCCGGTAGATCATATAAATATTTTCAAAAATATCGAGCCAGCGACTGACTGTTTTGTGGGCTACCTGCAGATCTTCCCGCAGGGCGTTCAATGACAAGGGTGAACCCACAAGTTCCGGGAGTCGCAATGAGAGTAATTCCAGTTTGGACAGGTCGGAGATTGTTTCAATTGCGGGACTCTCCTGGTTAACCAAGAGCGAGCGATAGTTAACCGACCATCTTTTGGCTTCAATTTCAGATTTTGAAAAGTATGGCTCAGGAAAACCGCCAAGTTGTAATAATTCCAAAAAATTGTCTTTCTCGGTGATTTGTAACTCTTTTACGGATAATGGGTGCAGGCGCAGGTGGTGATATCTGCCTTGAAGTGAGTCTCCCGACTTGCGTAGCATGTCCAGCCTGGCACTGCCGGAAATTATGATTTGATGGTTACTGTGAAATTCGTCATATACCCCTTTGATATAGTCTCTCCAGGAGGTGTATTTGTGGATTTCATCGAAACACCACAGGTCTGTTAGCGGCAATTCTCTTTTGAGAATTGCTTCCCGATGTGCAGGGATGTCCCAATTGAGATAGGAAGCGTCATCGGTAATCACCGTCCGGGCAAGGGTTGTTTTTCCCACTTGCCTCGGGCCGCTGATAAAGACCATCTTGTTTTTTAGATCTTTTTCGACTTGATCCTGTAAATATCTTTTCTTCATCCTCTCTGTATATCTCTATTTTTGACCGAAGTCAAAAAAAATCACATCTATTTTTGCGTGAGGTGGAAAATAAGTGGAGCCAACACCGTAGTCGCTGGTTTCACCACCCCCGAAGAAGTCTTCAAAGTCGCCCCACCGCCCCGCAATCTCGGAACTTAGCCATCCCGTGACTTTTTACGAGGGCATCAGGATTGATTTACTGTTGACAATCCCACCCCATAGATGATACCTATATTTTATGGATTCATCGCAACGTTTTATTGTTTTCGATCTTGAAACGACCGGTCTTTCACCAAAAAATGGTGATCTGGTTGTCGAAATTGGGGCCGTTACCGTTGAAAACGGCCGCCTGACCGACGAATTCCAAAGCCTCATCAAGATCGACAGACCCATTCCCTGGCATGCTCGCCGAGTTCACGGCATCAGCAACAAAATGCTTGCCGACCAGCCGCCCGCTACCCGGATATTCCCCGAATTTCACCGCTTCATCGCCCAAAACCCCCTGATCGCCCACAACGCCGCTTTCGATCTCCGTTTTCTCAACCACGAATTCTCCCAAGTCGGCCTGACCCTCGAAAACCCCCACTACTGCACCCTGAAACTTAGCCGCCGACACTATCCCCAACTCTCCAGCCATAAACTCGAAAATCTCGCCAAACATCTTCTTGGCCCAGCCGCAACCAAAAACTTCCGCCTCCACCGTGCCCTCGACGACGCCCGCCTGACCGCAAAAGTCTGGCTGGAAATGATGAATCAGGGGAAAATGTGAAGAAAGATAAAAAAATCAAAAAAAATCGCAAAAAAAGTAATTTATTATAAACCAGCGAACTCACGCGTTCGCTGGGGGGTGTTATAGGGGTTGTTGGCTTCGTAATTGTATTTAAAGATCCAGAAGCTTTGCGCCATGAAATATTCTTAAAATAAATACCGCTTTTTCAGTGATTCGATAAACTATTCGATATTTTTTTTTCATGCTTAAACTCCTTGAAAAAGGAGTGTGCCTCCTTGTAGCGGTTGTTGCTTATGTCTTCCTCTGCCGGGATAAGAAGTGTGATAGCATTATATACAGTGATAATCCTTTCATACTCTGGTGCTTCCAGAAGCACAGCTTCTGCTTTGCCGTTGACTGTGAGGACAACCGGGCGTTTGGTTTTATGAAGTTGTTTGAGAACTGAATTAGTATTTCTTTTCAGGTCTGTAATGGAACGAATATCTTCAGTTATACTTAATGCCATTTGATTACCCCGTAATATTTTATTCGCACTTT
>DAOVTG010000212.1 GCA_030633185.1 Deltaproteobacteria bacterium | reverse complement strand
CTCACGAACCGAGGGGCGCAATATGGAACAAGAAACCAACAACAGGCCGCAGAGAACCACTAACAAAGATCGCAACCACAACTTATATTTTACTCTCACCATCAATCTCTCCATGTCAATACTACTCATTTGCAATCCGCTTATAGACTGCGCCGAAAGGCGTATTGAGCTTTTTTAACTCGCCACCGGCAACCAGACCATCTTTCTCTTCGGCCGAGAGTTTGCGAATATGTGCGGCACTCAAATAAGCCGGCTCTGCGACCCTCTCTTTAGGAGCAACTTTTGCGTGTTTTGCGGATTTTGCGGATTTTGCAAGTTTTCGGGCCGAGCTCGAGGCCGTATCAACCTTGATATTTCTTTTGTTATCAGTCCTGACCGGGCGGCGCTGTTTGTTGTCGTAAAGACCAACTTCAAATTCACTACCCTTTTGATCTCTCAAAGTAACTTTTTTGGCCTCAACTTTGAGAACCGTATAGACCGGGCTCTTCCGGCGACCGGAGTCACTGCTCTCCTCATCTTTAGCCTGCTCACCTTCAGCCACTAAAATCCGGCCTTTGCGAAAACGTTTGAAGTGAAGCATCGCTTTTTTGACTTTACCCGAGAGATAGGTTCCGTAGAGAATTACATCACGGCGTACCGGTACAGCCGCCGGGGCCAGGGCTTCATCCTTCTTTACGGTCGCCTCCGGCGGTGGAACCGGTGACTGCCAGGCCTTACGATCTGCGGCAAAAAGATTTTGGTCAGCCGTCACCTCATAGCGCCCGGCCCCAACCTTGGACTTGATAAGTTTCGACTTAAGCTCTTTTATGGTTGCCCGCACGGCGGTACCGGCAACCGCAGGCGTTGCCTTACCGGCAAAAGCAATTTCGGCCCCGGAGTAGTGCTTGTAGGTATAACGGTCAAAACCCAGCACCGCCAGCCCCAGAAAGAGAAAGAGTAGGGAGAGCCCGGCCCGGGATGGAGCCCACTTAATCATTATTTTCCCTTATACCGTGAGGGCGGTTACAACCGCATTCAGATAATAGAAACGTTTCTCCCGGCGGCTGATGATTTTTACTTCAACCTCCTGGAGAAAGATAAATTTTTCACTATTATTGATCTTGATGAGAAAATCCTTGACCGCCCCGATCTCGGCCCGACAGCTCAAACGCAGGCGCAGCATCGTAATCCCGTCTTTTGTGACCTCGGGCAGGACTTTTGTGGTTCGGACATCAATCGAACTTTCGCGAGCCAGTTTCTGAAGCAGATTTTGAAACTGAACCTCAGTCAAGGTTGGGGTTTCGCCTTGAACCAGATGACGAGCCTTCACCTCCTGATCAAATTTCTGTAGAGCCCGATCGAGAGCGGCAAACTCCTGTTGTCGGGCGACCAGGCGACTGAACTTCTCATACTGAAGTTTTTTCAGGGCAATCTCATCATCCAAGGCCTGATTGTGCGCCTGATAGGCCCCGAGACCGGCCCGGCCGATGACCAGCAGGAGCAAAACCCCGGCCAGAGCCAATAAAACCTCCCGGCGTCTGAGCAGATCGGTAAAGAATGTAAGATTTTTCATAGCACTATTCCAACACGACAACAATTTTAAAGGTTTCACTGCTCCCCTTTTTGACCACCGGAGAGTCGAAATGAACCTCTTCAAAGAAGGGGGAATCTTCAAGAGCCTTAACTACGGCAGTAGCCGAGGCCGAGGTTCCCTGAAGGTGGATTTTACGGCCCCTGACCGCTAATGAGCGCAGCCAGGTGTCTTGCGGAATCACCTCGGTAAGCTCTTTCAAAAGGTTTATGGTCACCGTCTGCTCACGAACCAGCTCGGAGAGCGTCTCTAAATGGCTGATGGTCGCCTGATTTTTTTTCCGAATACCGCTGAGTTTAGCAGCCTCCAGACGAACAACGTCCAACTTTTTATCAAGTTTCTGCAGGTGGCGATGTTTCCCCGCCAGTACCGCCAGGGGCTGGCCGATCAGCGCCGCCAGGAGAAAGAGGGCGGCTGCAACCTCAAGTTTAAGCCAGAGCCGCCGCCGCCGCAAAATCCGGGGAGAGATCAAATCGATACTATAGGGAAACTCGGACCAATCAAGTCGCAGGGTGTCGGGCAGGTCATTAATTTCAGAAGTTCTTAAGAGCGGTCGCAATTGGGCCAGATCCACCACCATACCCGCCGTCGTCGACCATAAAAAAGCTTTCTCTAAAATCTGGCCTCGATTCTCGGCCAAGGGCAGGTTACGTGACAAAAAAGCGCTACCGGCATCATCCCCTTCGGCATTCTCCCAGGCCTGAAAATTCACGACCTGGCCGTCAAAAAGTACCATCTCGTTTTGCCCGGCGCCACCACCTAGGTAGAGGCCGGGCTCATGAACCATCCAGGCCAACAGAAAAAGGGCCGGAAAGACGGCCGAGAGATTGAGACCGACGGCCGTAAAAACCGCCAGGTAAGCCTGCACCCGTGAACGATCCGCCAAGGTCACGCTAACCGCCAAACGACCCTCTTCTTCATGGCAGCGATACCCCCAATGGAGCCCTTCGAGATCATGTGGAACATGGCGCATCAACTCGTAACCAACCGCATCATTAAGGTTTTCGGCAGCGGCCAGAGGCAGGCTAAAATGGACAATTGTAAAAACTTCCAGCGGCAGCCCCAACAACAGGAGATCATCAAGCTGCGGCCGGTAATCATTTTTCCAAGCCGCAACCGCAACCCCCAGATCCTCGGGTCGGGCCAGAGCGTACTCCTTCTGCTCCACGACTCGAGCCCCGCCGCCAAAGTTGCTCCGCAACCGGAGAAAGAGCAGGCGCTCCTCCTCAATCAGCAAAAGTTTAGTCTCCGGAAGCCAGGGTAGATTCATAGAATTATTTTTTCTCATTTACAGCGAAAACTTGCCGATACCAGTTGCCGGGCTCACCGTCACGGCCTGATTCGGCAGCACCGATGGTAACATATTCGGAGTCAGCAACCGTAAAGTACTGCCTCAGCAAGCTGAAATATTCAGGCGGCACCAATTCACTTAATTCAGCCAGTTTGGTTATCGGGGTTGTCGACCGAAGAGTAATGATTTCAGCTATCACATCCGGAGGCAAATCTTCAATCAGGGCCAAAGCCGCAGGAGCGCAACTGTTGATATCCAGCTTGTCGTCACACCCGTAAGGCGAGAGCAGATCAATCAAGCCGGGGTGACCGTCACCACCGGCATAGAGCGTGTAAGTAACCCCTTTAATCAACAAAAGCTCGTTTACTACATCAATCTCTCGATTCTTGCAACCATATTCCAGTCCCTGCTCTTCATAATAGTCACTCTCCGCCCCATTCAGCCGATGCAGGCTGTCACCATCAATCCAGTCTTGAACCGAATCAACAATACCATCCCGCACCTCTTCATCGACCACTCCGCAAGCCTCGATAATCCGGCGCCAACGTTCAACCTTGAGCCCGTTAAGCCTGAATTTCCCGGCCTCATCAACAATTTTGACCCCGACCTTGACACCTTCAATCTCGCACTCCCAAGGCTCATAACGAGGGTACCAGAGCTCTAAAGGCTGACCACTGAGCTCTTCAATCTCCTCCTTTTTAGCCAGAAGAGAGCGGTTGGCCCGATATTTCAGGTACTCATGGTAGCCTTTGGTCACAGCTGAACGCAATAGATAGTCACGCTCCGCCCCGAGACGACGATTAAGAGCCGCCTCGGCATTGAGCCGGGCCGTCGTCGCATAATTTAAGGCAAGGATACCGAGCAGCAGAGATATCCAGAAAACAGCGAGTAAAGCAAAACCTTGGTTACTATGCAGTTTCATCTTTTTATCTTTTTTTACTCGGTGGTTCCGGTGGCGGCTCCAGGGCAAGCAGCAGATTGCGTTTGACCCCGTCGGAATTCTCGTACCTGAAAAGGAGATTTCCAGGCAAAGTTTTGCGGCTCCAGTTACGAGTGACACCGCTTTCGATAAGGGCACTTTCTTCGATCTCTCCTTCCGGCAGGTTCAATCTTTCCGGGTCGCCAACCACGGCAAAGGAAGCCTCGGTCAGACCATCAAGAATAAGGAGCGACGCTTCACGCAAGGTCTCATTAACAACCAAACTCTTCTCCGGCCCCTGGATAAAATCCCACAAAGCCTCAACCAGAAAGTTTTTCGGCCCCAGCTCTTTGGCCAGAAAGAGAGCAAAACCCTCTTTTTCTTCGCTCTCCTGCAGATAACAACAGGCAAAGTAGAGCCCTTCGGCAGAACGCTGCCGGGCACCATAACCACTGGTCGTCGCATAAAACAGAGCGCTGGATCCATAAGCAAAGAAAAAACCCTGACCTTTTTCCCAACTGAAACTGTAAGGCACCAGGTTTTGCAGGTCGTCACTCAAAAGGCGGGATAAAGCCGCTTCATGCTCACCGCGCCCGCCCTTTATCTGCTGCCGGCTCCAGATCCGTCCGGCTGTTGAAAAAGCCAGATAGAGCACAGTCACTATCAGAGCCAAAATGGTCATGGCAATGACCATCTCGATCAGGGTAAAACCCGTTTTATAAGTGTTCTTCTTTAAACTCATCTGTAAAATATCCGGGTTTTACCTGCCGGTAG
>DAOVTG010000040.1 GCA_030633185.1 Deltaproteobacteria bacterium | reverse complement strand
ATTGGGATGACCAACGGTGTAGAAAAAAGCATCAATACGCTCATCCTGCAAGGCGCTGGCGGCTTCAACGGCTTTGATATACTCAGCCTTAATATCTTTCTTTTCGTCAAGACCAACAAGCGCCAAAGCATCACGAGAGTTACCCAACTGACCTGAACCGGGATTGCCGATACCGATTCTTTTACCTTTCATATCGGCCAGAGAATAAATACCACTCTCATCACTGGCGATCAGGGTGATCGATTCGGGATGAATGCTGAACACGGCCCGTAATTTCTTCTGGGGTTTACCATCCCACTCTTTCATTCCGTTAACTGCCTGAAACTGACGGTCGGACTGGGCGATACCAAACTCTAAATCGCCATTCAGAACGGCATTAATATTGAAAACCGAACCCCCGGTTGACTCAACCGTGGCTTTCATATTATAGATTTTGGCCTTTTTATTGACCATCCGGCTAATCGCCCCACCCGTGGGATAATAAACCCCGGTGACACCGCCTGTACCAATGGTAACAAACTGAATCCGAGCCATAGAGGCGACCGGGGCCATGAGCAAGGCCAAAGCCAGACAGAGAGACAACAATAGAGCTTTTTTCATCATTTTTCTCCTTACAAACGTTTGGGGTTAAAAAATAACTAACTCTTACGACAACTTATGATTAAGGCTTACTACCTGCCTTTTTTCTCCGGGGTTCTGGTGACCAGAACACTGGTTTTGGCTCGTCGGACAATCTTTTCAACCGTAGACCCATAAAAAAATTTCAAATCGAGGTTGGAACGACCGTGGGAGCCGATAACCACCAAATCTACCGGATTCTTCTCCAGCTCCTCAAGGATCTCGACATAAGGGATACCCCGTCGAATATGGTAGCTATAAGTAATCTCTTTTAATTTCGGAAAACGCTCGACCAACCCCTCGAGTTCAATCCGGGCATCAGCCAAAGCATCTTGCTGGAGTTTTTCATACTCCCGCTCGCTGAGATAGTGATGGAGCAAACTTTCATCGTGATTAACATGGAGGATGGTCAGCGGGCACTGGCGACGCTGAGCAATCTCAAGGGCATGGGTCAAGGCGTAATAGGAATCTTCGGAAAAATCGGTGGGAACCAGAATCGAGGTGATCTGCATAGCCAATCCTTTTTAAAAAATCGGTTTTTCAATATTATCAGCAGGTGAAAATAAACAGGTATCGTGCTATCGCAATATCTTCCCATACCATATCAGACAGTAATTGCAAATGTTTTTTAAAATCCCCCCCCAGGGGATTTCGCAAGCTATCAGGAAAAATATTTAACTGCGTTTGCAAAAATGACCCGGCCCGGCCCCGGCTGCCGCCAGTCACTATTGGGCTCCAAAGCCAGACGCTCAGGCCAATCCGGCATCTGGTTTAAGCGAAAGGCTCGTTCAGGGTGGGGCATTAATCCAAAAATACGGCCTTGGACCGAGCTAAGTGCAGCAATGTCATCAATAGAACCGTTAGGATTGGCGGGGAAAGAGCCTTGAGCTGGCTCAATTTCGGCATCAACATAACGCAAGGCAATCTGCCGCCGCTGCTTAAGTTCAGAGAGGGTTTCAGGGGGGGCAAAAAAACGCCCTTCGCCATGGGCCACCGGCAGACTTAGAGAGCTTATGCCGTGCAGAAATACCGAATCCGTTTCAGCGGCGAGCAGGTTCACCCAGCGGCACTCATAACGAGCCGTACGATTGGCAATCAAAGCCACCCGGCGGCTTCCAAAAGAGTTGTCACCATCTCCCGGCAACAAACCGAGGTTGACCAACACCTGAAAACCGTTACATATCCCTAAAACCAAATGATCGGCAGCCACAAAAGCCATAAGTTCCGGCCACAGGGTATGACGCATTTTATTCGCCAGAGCGTTTCCCGATCCGGTATCATCACCATAGGAAAAACCTCCCGGCACGACAAAAATCTGGTAATCGGAAAGCTGTTTCGGTGCGGCAATCAGATCATTAACGTGAACAATTGCGGTTTGCGCACCGCAAGCCTCAAAGGCGTAAGCGGTCTCCTCTTCACAGTTGATACCGTAACCGGTCAACAAAAGAACTTTGGGTTGAGCCATTATATTCTCCAAATCCGGCAAAGGCCGGGATTAAAATCCAGCAAAAGTCGACCGATAGGCGGCTAGCAAGGTTGAGACTGTCATTTGCAGAGAAATTTCTCCGTTCTGACTAATGACAATCTCCTCGTCGACCCGCACCCGGCCCAACTTGGTAAAGCAATTTTCAGCAAACCCTTTTTCAAATTCGGCTCCCAATTCCGGGGCTACACTGACCAAAAAACGGCCGGGATATTCATTGAAAAGAAAAAGATCGGGGCGCTCGGAAGCCGGGATCTCAAGTTCACAACCTAAGCCTTGAGCCAGCGCCCCTTTTCCCGCAGCATAAGCTAAACCGCCTTGGGCCAGAGGGTAGAGAGAACGAAAATGACCCGCCGCCGTCCACTCCTGTAAACGAGTGTAGAGGGGAAGTTGGTCAGCCGGGACAAATTTCGGTACCTGTCCCTGAGCTTCGCTCGTTGCCAACTCTTCCTCTTTTAAAAGGGCCAGGTACTCACTGCCGCCAATTTCCACACCGCCCGAACCTAAGAGATAAAGCAAATCTCCGGGTTTGACAAAGGCAAAGGAGCGCACTTTGGAGATATCGGGCATTACCCCAATCGAGGAGATCAAAATAGTCGGCGGCACCGAGATCGTGACCGGCTGATCGCTCCGGTCAAAACCACGAAAATCATTATACATGCTATCTTTGCCCGAAATAAATGGAGTACCGTAACAGATTGCGGTCTCATAACAGGCTCGGGCACACTCTTTTAGCTGCCAGAGACGCTCGGGCTCATCCGAAGAGCACCAGCAGAAATTATCTAACAGGGCGATATGTGACAATGGCGTACCCACCGCGAGCAGATTACGAACCGCAGTATCGATAGCCGTGGCCGCTGCAGCGTAGGTATCAAGATCACTGATTGCCGGGTAAAGACTCTGCGATAGGGCGACCCCTTTAGCCGATTCCGGGAGGGGTTGAACAACCGTCGTAAAACCATCAATCTGACCGCTGCCGACCAACGGTTTAAGCACCGAGCCGCCTTGCACCTCAAAATCGTACTGAGTTGAAACATAGGCGTGCGAAGCTAAATTAAGCCGCTTAAACATTTTAATAAAAAGATCTTCCAGGGAAAATTCGGTCAGCGGCGGCAGGAAAATCTGATTTTCCTCAGAGGGTCGAACTTTAGTTAAGAGACGTTTGGCGGGCTGACCATTATGGAGAAACTCGAGCTCCATATCCATGATCTTTTCGCCCCGGTAGCTGACCTGACAGCGACCGGAAGCGGTAAACTCGCCGATCACCAGAGCTTCAACGCCGCGACTTTTGAGCAACGTTTCCAGTTCCGGCCATTTCTTGGGCGGCACCGCCAGCGTCATCCGTTCCTGCGATTCACTGATCCAGATCTCCCAGGGAGCCATGCCCGGATATTTGACCGGCACCTTTTCGAGGTCAACCCGGCAACCGTTACATTCGCGAGCCATCTCGGCCACCGAACAAGAGATGCCGCCGGCCCCGTTATCAGTAATACTACTATAGAGATTGCGCTGGCGCACCTCTTTGACAATAGCGTCAGTAAATTTCTTTTGCGTTATCGGATCACCAATCTGCACCGCCGTCGCCGGACTGCCGCCGGTTAAGGCTTCGGAGGAGAACGTGGCCCCATGAATACCATCAAGACCGACCCGGCCTCCAAGCACCACAATATAGTCGCCGGGCCGGGCCGCCTTCTCATGGCTCAAACGCCCGGCTTTGGTTTTTCGCGGAATCAGGCCGACGGTGCCGACAAAAACCAACGGCTTACCCTTGTAGCCGGGATGAAAAGTCAAAAAACCCTGGGTTGTCGGAATCCCGGAGCAGTTACCGCCAACCCTGACCCCATCAACAATACCATCCAGAATACGACGCGGACGCAGAGCCTGATTTTGGCCTCCGGCTGTACGATAAAGGGGTTCCTGATCTCCGGGATCGGCAACACAGAAACCATAACGATTAATTATCGGTTTGGCCCCGAGGCCAAAACCGACGGTATCTCGATTGACGCCGACTATACCGGTAATTGAACCGCCAAAAGGGTCAAGTGCGGAAGGGGAGTTATGAGTTTCGACCTTGTCGGTAACCAGATAGTCATCATCAAAAATAATGGCCCCGGAATTATCGACAAAAACCGAGACACAGATATCATCAGCGCCTCGTTCTTGACGAATCTTTTCCGTCGCCCCCTTGATGTAGGTCTTATAGAGACCCTCTTCAATATCATCGATAGCGGCGGCAAAAATTGTATGTTTACAATGTTCCGACCAGGTCTGAGCCAGAGCTTCGAGCTCAAGATCGGTGGGCTTACGTTTCTCAACCTTGGCAAAATAATCGGCAATGACTCCAAGTGAGGGCAGATCGAGAGCCAAGGGCCCGCGCCGAACAATATTGCCCGACTCATCATGATGATCAATAATCCCCTCTTTGCCCAAAGCGACAAGTTCCGCCTCAGAGATCTCAAGATCGACCAGACTGATCTTTTTCCCGCCCCCGAGCCGAACCCGGGGAATAATGCAGTCCATCCCCTGATCAGCCTCATAGCGCGGCCGCTCTTTCCAGTCGAGACGTTCAATCAAAGCATTCGCCAGAATCCGACCGACAAGGCGACGATCTTCAACCGTCAAAGCCGCAGCCGCTTTGAGATAGTAGATAGTGCTGGAGTAGACCCCTTGGTCGTCTTCAAGCGGCGCGCCCCAGGCATCAGCCAGAGTCTCGGCCGCACTATGAGCGATATTATCAGTCACCCCGGGCAGAAAACCAACCTCTAAAATGAGATCAGCCGAACCTAAAGGACGAGATTCATCAATAAGGCAATCATGAACCACCGGATTTAAAAGCAGGTCGGCGGCCTCTTGCAAACGAACCAAGCTGAAATCCCCTTCAAAGGTATAGACCTCGGAAAGCCAAACCTCTTCGACAACCGTTGATAACTCCAAAGAGTTGAGTCTGTCACGCAAAAGCTGACCGCGAGTATCAAGATCAACATCGCGAAAAAATATCTCAAGACGATGTCCTGCAGCATTATTTTCCATAACAATTCCTAGTTTTTAAATCGCGGACAGCCACCAATTAATTTTGTTCATCTTCACCAAGAACCTTGATATAAGGCAGTTCGCGATATCGTTCATTATAGTCGAGGCCGTAGCCGACGATAAAGGCATCAGGAATGACGGCGCCGCAATAATCGGGTTCCATTACCACTCGACTGCAGCCTTCCTTACGCAACAAAACACAGGTTCTTACCTTTTCCGCGCCCTTTTCACAAAGGTGGGCGACAACACTTTTCAAAGTCAGACCCGTATCAAAAATATCATCAACCACAATCACGTCACAACCCGGCCAGAGTGAATCTGGCAGTACCTGACTGATCGTCACTTGCCCGCTGCTGGCCGTACCTACATAACTGCTGACTTGAAGATATTCAACCTCCAAAACAAGCTGATGGCGGCTCAACTCCCGGCAAAGATCGGCGAGAAAGGGTTGGCAGCCTTTCAAAAGGCCGAGTAACAGAAGCTTCCGACCGCAAGAGTCCGCAGCAATCGCAGCCGCCAGTTCAGCAACCACCTTTTTTAGATCACTCTCACTATAGAGGGTTTGGGTCATGGATAGACTCCAGCTAAGTAAATCGAAATGTAACTAAGGGCTTGCAGGATGCTCGTCTATAACGAATAGGCCTTACTTGTCAAGAAAGGAAGGATTTTTCTTGACTCCAATCTTCTACGCGTCTATATGAGGCACCAAATCTTTACTATATATATATGTATACGTTGTAATTGTTCGGACGTTCACCATAAAGCTACAGCAAATAACAACAAATTTTGCTTCGCTCTCAGAAACGGGGTCAAAGCTGGGGTGCTGACGCACCTTGTTCCAGCAATGACCCCAATCCCGGTAGCCGGCAAACGACATCTTAAATTATTTATGTTTACTGGCATCATCGAAGAGATCGGCGAAATTATCAGCTCCAATCTAATCGGCGGGTCTGGAGAGTTACAAATCGAAGCCCCACTCATTGTCACGGAGTGCAAACTCGGCGACAGTATTGCCATCAACGGGGTCTGCTTGACGGTCACCAGAATCACCGGCCGCGAGCTGGCTTTCGATGTCTCGGTTGAAACCCTGCGCCGCTCCAACCTCGGAAACTTAAAAAAAGGTGACCAAGTCAACCTCGAACAAGCTCTGGCTGCCGATGGCCGTTTTGGCGGCCATATGGTCTCCGGCCATATCGATGGCACCGGCACCCTCCATGACCGCCGCCGGGAAGGTAACGCCACCATCTTTACTTTTAGCGTTGCACCGGCCATCACCCGCTATCTAATTGAAAAAGGCTCAGTTGCCATCGACGGAATCAGCCTGACAATCTGCGCCCTGGCCGGAGATATCTTTTCAGTCACTGTGATTCCCCACTCTCTGCAACAAACCACGCTGGGACAAAGAGATCTCGGAGCCATCGTCAATCTCGAAAATGATCTGGTGGCAAAATACATTGAAAAACTCTTACAACCGAAAATCCACAGCCCTGACAGCCAGACATCAACACTGAATCTGGATTTACTGAGGAAACATGGCTTCGCCTAAGCGAAAATTTGGTAAAGGCCAAAACCAATGCCCGCCCTATCTCGGGTGGGGTCATTGCTGGATAATTGGCGGCCAGGATGATTCGCGTAAGCCAAAATCTTTACCCGCCATCTATCTAGCTTTGACCCCATTTATGAGGGCGAAGCAAAGTTCGCCGTTACCCGCAGTAACTAAACTCTATTCTATTATACAGGAAAAAAATGGTTATTTCACGAATTGAAAATGCATTAAATGAGATTAAAGCCGGAAAGATGGTTATTCTGGTTGATGATGAGGATCGCGAAAATGAGGGCGATCTGGTTGTGGCAGCGGAGAAAGTAACGCCTGAAGCGGTCAACTTTATGGCCATGTACGGCCGCGGGCTGATCTGCTTGACGCTGACCGAAGAGCGGGCCGACTTTCTCAACCTGCCGCCGATGGTCTCCGACAACACGGCCCAATTTGGAACCGCCTTTACGGTCTCCATCGAAGCCCGCCGAGGGGTTACGACCGGAATCTCGGCCGCAGATCGCAGCCATACCATCCTGACCGCGATCGATGAACATAGCGGTGCTCATGACCTCGCCCGACCCGGCCATATCTTTCCTTTGCGAGCCCGAAATGGCGGGGTGCTGGTACGCACCGGACAAACTGAAGGCTCAGTTGACTTAGCCCGCATAGCGGGACTTAAACCGTCCGGCGTCATCTGTGAGATTATGAATGATGACGGCACCATGGCGCGGATGCCAGAGCTTCGTATCTTTGCCGAAAAACATGGTCTGTCGATTATCTCGATCGCCGACATCATTGAATATCGGATGCGCACCGAATCCCTGGTGAAGAAAGCGGTGCGTGCCCAGTTGCCGACCCGCTTCGGTAAATTTGAGATCATCGTCTATGAAAACCAGCTTGATAATTTTGAACATCTGGTGCTTGTCAAAGGTGATCTTTCAGGTGAGGAACCGGTTTTGGTTCGGGTTCACTCCGAATGCTTTACCGGCGATACTTTAGGCTCGCTGCGCTGTGATTGTGCCGACCAGCTCCATATCGCCATGCAGCGTATTGAAGAGGAGGGCCGCGGCGCAATTCTCTACATGAGACAAGAGGGCCGCGGCATCGGCCTGGTCAATAAATTACGGGCCTACTGCCTCCAGGAACATGGCCGCGACACAGTTGAAGCCAATGAGGAACTCGGCTTTAAACCTGATTTACGCGACTACGGCGTCGGGGCGCAGATGCTGGTTGATTTAGGCTTGAAAAAGATACGCCTGCTGACCAACAATCCAACCAAAATCATCGGTCTCCAGGGCTATGATATCGAAATCGTCGATCGGGTTCCTCTCGAATGCACCCCTAACGCTACCAACATCAGCTACCTGCAGACCAAACGGGAAAAGATGGGTCACCTGCTTGACCAGGTACCGGAACATAAAGAAGACCTACATACCAATAAACCGGGAGAGAAGAAATGAGCACTTTTTTTGAAGGATCATTAAACCAGTGCGGCGATGCCAAAGTAGCCATCATCAACAGCCGATTTAACAGTTTTATCTGTGACCGCCTGCAAGACGGTGCTCTTGATGCTTTAAAGCGCCACGGCGTCGCCGATGATGCAATCTCGGTATTTAAAGTTCCAGGTGCCTTCGAGATTCCGTTGGTAGCCAAAAAACTGGCCGCTTCCGGCAAATATGACGGAATTGTCTGCTTAGGCGCTGTCATCCGGGGCGACACTCCACATTTTGATTATGTGGCCTCTGAAGTCAGCAAAGGTATTGCCGTAACCTCACTTGAAATCGGCATCCCGATCGCCTTCGGCATCCTGACCACCAACACTATTGAACAGGCTATCGAGCGGGCCGGAAGCAAGGCCGGCAACAAAGGCTGGGATGCAACCGTGACTCTCCTTGAGATGATCGACCTGCTGCGCCGGATATGATGACAAAGTAAACTATTCATCTGCGTCGTTCCCGGAAACCTTCGTCACTGCGGAGTACTACTCGTACGCCTCATTCCTCAGGTTCCCGGCGCCTCGCATCTAAACATTTTACTTTGCCATCCCAGTAAGGAAAATTTAAAAAATGGCCAACAAACGCCGTAATGCCCGGGAAGCGGCCCTGCAGATCCTCTATATGATCGAAATCGGCAAACCCAAGAACCGAGCAGTTTCAATTCGCCGTTATTGGAAATATGACTGGGTAGTCGAAAGTGACTGCCATCTCTGCCCCGAAGAGTGCAGCGACCGAGACAAACCCAAAAGCCAGTTTTCCGCCCCCGTAAATCGGCTGGCGGAGAGCCGATTTACCGAACAGCTGGTAGACGGCGTCCTCAACAACCAAACCCAAATCGATCATAAACTTGAAGAACGCTCGCACAACTGGAAACTGAATCGCATGTCGTCTATCGACCGTAATATTTTAAGGATTGCCATCTTTGAACTAATTTCCTGCGATGAAATCCCACCCAAGGTCTCGATTAATGAAGCCATCGAGATTGCTAAAATCTACGGCGATAAAAATTCCCCCGCCTTTATCAATGGCATTCTCGACCAGATAGAAAAATAATTTTTGACATTTCAGCGACCACTTACAAACTGCCGGGATTGGGGTCATTGCTGGCACAAGGTGCGTCAGCACCCCAGCTTTGACCCCGTTTATGTGGGCGAAGCAAAGTTCAACACAGTTAGATGTAACTTTATGGTGGGCACCTGAATAGTAAAAATAATTCCTGACTTTTCCCCATCCTTAACCGATTCTGAAAGAAGCTCATCTACCATGCGTGGAAAGAGTAACGGGGGCGGCCTTAGCCTTTTTGGGGGTGCTTTTCAAAATTTCTAACCACCTTCTATGGTTACCAATTAACTCCCTCACCTGCAACTTGACTTTAATTACACCCGTTGCTATATTTGTATAGCAGGAGGTGCCAGCCATGTTAGCCATTAGATTACCTGAAAAAATTGAACAAAGACTTCAAACTTTGGCTATAAAAACAGGTAGAACAAAATCTTATTATGCCAGGGAAGCCATCGTTGAACACCTGGAAGATCTGGAAGATTACTATCTGGCAGTTCACAGAATCGAGAATCCCCCGGAAAGAGTTTGGTCATTAGACGAACTGGAGCAGGGACGTGATCTGGAAGGTTGAATTAGATGAGCGAGCGAGAAAGGAGTTACGCAAACTGGATCGGGCGGCCCAATCCAATATTCTTCATTATTTGCGAAAGAGAATTGCAACAAAAGAAGACCCGCGACGTTTCGGCGACCCTCTCAGAAAAAACCTGTCCGGCTTTTGGAAATATAGAATCGGCGCGTATCGGATAATATGTGACATCCAGGAAAAGATCATTACAGTTCGCGTTATTCGCATCGGCCACCGGAAAGATGTATATGAATAGTTGCGGCAAAGATTATTTCCAGAAAGGAGATATGAAATGAGCAAGAGTGCAATGGTTAGAGCAAGGCTGGAACCAGGACTTAAAGAACATGTGGAAGATATATTTAGACAGCTTGGTATTAACACCACACAAGCTATTACCATGTTTTACAAACAGATAGAACTTCATAAGGGCTTACCTTTTGATGTTGCAATACCTACAAGCACCACCCTGAAAACCTTTACCTCGACAGATAACGGTAAAAACCTCGTCGTTTGCAAAGGTGCAAAGGATATGTTTAAGAAGCTGGGAATATAATGCTTATCCCGATCTATACAAAACAATTTGAAAAGGATCTTAGACGCACAATAAAGCGCGGCAAAAATATTGAAAAATTCAAGATTCCAAAATCATCTTTGAACGAATGGGCACACACTCGGATTTATTCAAATAATAATCTGTCACATGACCGGCAATCCGAATTATTAATTCCCAAGGCAAAAAAAGCGAAAAAGAGCGAAAAAGAGCAAAAAAAGAGGACGGATTTATTTCAGATCACGCGACTGTCAAGGATAAAGATTTGACCCCTACTACTCTACTACTTCGGGGCGGCCTTAGCTTTTTTGCGCAGGAGTTAAGTTAAGGAGGGTAACAGCGAACTTTGCTTCGCTCACTTCGAGGGGGTCAAAGCTGGGGGGCTGCGCCCCTTGTACCAGCAATGACCCCAGCCAAGACAGGCCGAACAAAAACCGCGATAAAAACTTCACCCTATCTGCTATTCCGGGGACACCTTACTTAATTATTTGTTGCTTCTAAACAGTATGTAAACTCACACCATACGGCATAAGGTGTATAAAAGGCGATAGAGTTGCTTGTTAACCAAAAAGACCAGTCGATTATCTCGACTGGTCTTTTGGTTTTGGCGATTAAATTCCCTAAATTCTTTCTCAATCCTTTTTCGGCGGGGCTTTAATACCGGCTTTTTTGGCCGAATGGTCGCGGCCTAGGAAGTAGTTCGCCCAGGAAGAGGTGTGGAAGAAATCCCAGTCTGGCGGTGGCACAATCTCGCTGGCAATTTGGCTCTCTTCATTGTAGTTTTTCAGACGGTCGTAGGCTTTAACCCAAATACACTGTTTCTCATTCGGGTAGACCTCACACCAACCTTCATAACTGCCCCCGCAAGGCCCGTTACGTTGATTTTTGGGGCATTGTGACATGGGACAGAGGAAAGCAACATCAGTTAAAGCACAATCTCCACAATCCATGCATTCAAAATGAGCAACCTTTATAAGATGCTCAAACGAACGGAAAAAGCCGCTCTCAGCGCAGTTGTTAACTAATTTTTGAACCGGGCCAAAGAGCAGGCCGCGAGGCTCAAAACAGAGATTATGCACCATCCGCGTGAACTTGTAACTAAAAGGAGCTACCGGACGGGCGGTACGCGGTGCCTGATTTTTACTATTGAGTAAACCATCATCAGCCTTCTTAAAATAGTAAAATCCACCTTTTTGCGGATAATCGAACTCGGTCATTACATTTTGCCAATCCGGGGCCAGCTCTTCGCCTTTTTCGATCACTTCAACAACATCATCAAAGCTCACACCCAAACCGCTGACATGGACTCCGTCATAACCCATACCCTTCATAAAGGCGTACATCTTGGCACCCCGCAACAGACGTGCCGACTTACCTTTGTCCTCGGCCAGACGCTCGCCGTCGAGAACCTCGACAAGCTTACTGGTGACAACACAGCCGGGAACCATATTTTGGCTCATCACTTTGGCCGCACCAAAGGGCAGAATATAGATATTGCCAATAAAGGGAACATCATAGCCCTCTTTCTCTTTTATCTGGATGAGCTCATGGAATTTACGGGCATCATAACCGGTCTGAGTAATGACAAAACGGGCTCCGGCTGCAATCTTCTTTTTGAGTTTATAATATTGCAGCATCTGCTCCGATTCGAGCTTTTTAAATTGCGACGCCACCGCACCGGGGAAAAAGTGGGTTGGAGCTATTTTATTTGGCGCTTTCATCCCAGGGTACTCCAGCCCTTCATTCATGGTTTTGATCAACTGCAAGACATGCAACGGATCAAGATCGTAGACCGGACGCGAGCGCCCTTCGAAACCGGTAGCCGGATAGTCACCACTCATGACGAGCAGATTGGCAACCCCACTACGTTCCAACCCATAAAGCAGATTCTCGAGCTGATTGCGGCTTTTATCCTTGCAGGTAAAGTAGGCCATCGGCTCAATCCCCAGCTTTTTTACCTCAGCCCCCATAATCTCGGACGAAATCGAAGGATTGCCGCCGGGATTGTCGGTGATCGTCAGGCAATCTATCTTATCGTAAGCTGCCGCCTGTTCCGCCTTGCGGATAAAATTCTCCTGCGCCTTTTCAAAAGATCCGCGCCCCGGGACAACTTCCCATTCGACGGAAAACCGACTTTTATCTAGTAATGAATCTCTATACTTGTTTTCCACTATGCACTCACCTAATTATTCGGCGTAACGAGCTTTGTAATCTTCCTGAATCAAAGTTCGGCGAACCTGATTCTGCCACAGGCGCGGCGGTTTGACTTCAATCATTTTATCGATCCGACCCTGCTCGGTCAGACGTTTATGGATCTCATACCAGGCACATGGAGTATCTTTGTCGACTTCACAGGTACCATCAAGCCGGGTACCGCCGCAGGGACCGTTAAAGATCCCCTTTGCACACCGGGTAACCGGACAGATACCCGCAGTATCGCCCAAGACACACTCACCACAGGTACGACAATTTTCTTCAAACCAACCGACATTCCGATCAACCCCGCAAAAAACCGTATTCAATGCCGGGAACACCGGAATCGCGGTATAGCGCTCCGAAACAAACTGCACCCCGGCGCCACAAGCCATCGACAAGATAGCATCATATTTGGGGGCTTTTTCATCAAGATCAACAAAAAAATCGTAATTACATTGCCGTTCAATGACAAAACTATCGATATTCAGCTCGGAACTCTCTTTTTTGAGTTCCGCATTCAACTTGTTAACCTCTTTCTGGCCACCCGCCAAACAGATCGAAGTACAACCACCGCAACCGATATTTAAAATATTTTTGTAACCCTTGATCATCTCCGTAATCTCTTCAAAGGGCTTTCTTTCAGCTATAATCATTTTTCTCTCCGCTCATAATGGCTTCGTAAAATGTCCACCTGCTTCGCACCCCCAGAGTACTTCCTCGCGTCGCTCGGGGCGTTGCCTGCAACCTTCGTCACTGCAGAGTACTATCCGTACGCCTCATGCCTCAGGTTTTGCGCGCCTCGCATCTGAACATTTTACTTTGCCATCACAATTTATACTTTATCCCGACCAGAGCGGCAGATGTTCCTCGTTAATAGTCGCCAGAGTCGGCAAAGTAGTATCTTTTTCCGAGAGGACAACCTGCTGTTGAGGCCAATCTATACCGATTTCCGGATCGCTCCAAAGTAACCCATACTCATCTTCATGACAGTAAAGAT
>DAOVTG010000246.1 GCA_030633185.1 Deltaproteobacteria bacterium | reverse complement strand
GTTTTTGGCTCCAAGAAGGGTGCCGCCGGGAAAGGTTGTCACCTTGACCTGGCCGTTTGTCCGCTTTTCAACCTCTTTCGCCCAACGTTCCATCTGGACACAGGGAAATGTCGGCGCCGGAGGGAAATTGGCATACCTCAAGTTGATGGTCCCGGCATCCGCCGGCACGGTTAAAGAGAATCCCGCGACCAGAACGATCGCAACCACGAGCAAGCTTGTAAAAATCTTCCGCTTCATCATCTTCTCCTCTCTTTTCTGTTTAACTGCTTTACGGTTAATACCGTCATCAACAACTCACATACATTAATTAATACCGTTCGTAAAACTTTTTTAACCACGAAAAGCACGAAAAACACGAAAAAGGCTAAAGAACCAATCGAATAACAGATGCTTTTCGCAGTTCATCTAAATTATACTCTTTTCCCTCAAGTTTTCCATTTCATCCGGCAAAAGGCCCAGGCTGGCACCATAGATCTCGTTATTATGCTCGCCCAGGCGCGGGGGAAAGCTCAGCTTTTGATTACACTCTTTGATGTAGTCGGTCGCATGCGGAGGCGGCGAGAGGGTGATATTAAGACCACTTTCGGGATCGGTGGCAGAGAGCAGATCACCCTTGATAAGTTCGTCCTCGACCAGATCGGACAGGGAGTTGATTTTTGATGCGGGCACGGTAATAGAGGTAAGTTGTGATAAGAGTTCTTTGCTCGTATATCCTGCCGTAATCTCATTAAGCATCCGGTTCAGATTTTTGACATCGGCAATCCGCCCGGAATTATTCCGATAGCACTCCTGATCAAGTTTTTTGAACCCTTCAAGGCCGGTCAGCACCTGCCATTGACGGTCATTGCCGACCGCGAGATAGACGAAACCATCTTTAGTCGCAAAGACTGAGACCGGGGCGAAGAATTCATGAGTATTGCCCCGCCGCGTAAGCTTTTTATTAAAAGACGCGGTCATCGGAATATTGATCGCATGCCAACTGACCGAGCTTTTGAACATCGAAAAATCGATGCGCGAACCGGAGCCGGTTACTGCCCGTTTATAGAGCGCCCGCATCGTAAGACCGTAGACTTGTTCACTGCTTCCCATATCGGGCAGCGGCACACCCAGGACTTGAGGCGAGCCTTCCACCTCTCCGGTGAGATCCATCAGGGCGGCCCGCGCCTGGAGAATCGGATCATAAGCTCCTTCATTACTCTGAGGGCCAAAACCGGTAACCCCGATCCAGATAAGATCCGGCTTTACCGCCGCCAGGGTATCGTAGTCGATACCGAGCTTGGTATAGTTTTTCGGCAACTGGTTGGTAACAAAGATATCGACATCAAGTTTTTTGACCAATTTAAGCAGAATTTCCTGTCCGCGCTCCTCCTTAAGGTTTAAGGTCAGGGCCTTTTTCCCGGAGTTGATTGTCAGGAAATATGCGTTCATCCGCTCTTCATCAAGCACTTTATCACCAACCAGCCGGTTTGGGTCATGCATAACCGGATGCTCCAAACGCACAACTTGCGCCCCATCCAGCACCATGCGATAGGTAAAATAGGGAACAACAATCGCCTGTTCCAAGCTCAGTACAGTCAGGTTTTTAAAGAAGTTTTCGCTAGTCATTTAAACCCTGTGATTAAGTATATTATTAAACATTCAATGTATGCATATAAAATTAAAACCGTGATTTGTCAAGGATAAAAAACAGATTTAACAACACCCCCTCTTAAACCCCTTAACAAGAAATAAAAACAACCACAAAAATACTCTATTATACAGCAAAACATTAGGCTGTTACAAATAATGTTCAATAAATACACAAATTAGAAACGAACTCTTACAAACAAAAATAACCCTATTTTATAAACTCAAAAAAATATATTGACAAAAGAAAATCGATAAACTAGTAGTGACTCTATACTGTTTTTATGTATGCACAAACAAAGAAAATAAGGACTGTCGAAAATGCTTAAATTACCGCCACTAACCATCCTGCGCCCGCAAAACCGGGATGAACTCATATCCGGGATTGCCGACCGGCAGAGCGGGTTTAAGCTCCTTGGCGGCGGGACGGATTTGATCAATGGAATGAAAAAGAGGCTCTATCCGACAGCCTCACTGATCAGTTTAAAGAGGATTAGAGAGCTTAAGGGCATCACCTATGATAGCAGCAGAGATCATCTGACCATCGGTGCCATGACCACTCTTTCCGAACTTATTGCCGCTCCGGCAATCGCTAAGACACAAGCCGCCATCGCCGATGCCGCCAAAACGATCGCCGCCCCGCCAATCCGCAATCAGGCAACCGTCGGCGGCAACCTCTGCCTGGATACGCGCTGCTACTTTTTCAACCAGTCCCGATCGTGGCGCAAACTGGCACCGGATTGCTTTAAATGCGGCGGCCAGGTCTGCAATGCGGTACCGGGTGCCAAAGAGTGCCGGGCGGTTTTTAGCGCCGACCTGCCTCCTTTGCTGATCGCGTTGAATGCGCAAATCACAATCGACAGCGCTACCGGCGAAAAAACTATCCCGCTTATCGATTTTTATACCGGCGACGGTACAAAGCCCAATATTTTGCATGAAAATGAGTATCTAAGCCGCATAAGCATCGACAACCTCAGTGCGAAAAAATCGCTCTACAGAAAATTCCGGCTGCGCAAAGCTCTGGATTTCCCCTTGGCCGGAGTTGCCTTGGCTTTTGAGAGCAACCCGGAAGGAACATTCACCAACCCGCAAATAATTTTAAACGCTGTGGCCTCGGGCCCAATCGCGATCCCTGAAGCAGCTACAATCCTGGCAGGAAAGAGTTTCAACGACGAAGAGGTCGTCCAAAACGCCGCCGCCGCGCTGAACGCCGCCGCCAAACCGGTCGCCAACGTCGGCTCCAAACCCTTCTACAGAAAGAAAATGGTGGGTCTACTCTTTAAAAAGATGGTGGCGGAACTTGTTGCCGGGCAGGAGGCGTAAGTGTCTACAGAAAAATTTGAAATCACTTTAGAGATAAACGGTGAGGCCGAAAAAGTTACGATTTCAGCCAATGAAACCCTGCGTGAGGTCTTACGTGATCACCTGGAACTTACCGGCACCAAAGCCGCTTGCGATGACGGAAGCTGCGGCGCCTGTACCGTATTGCTTAACGGCAAGCCGGTGCGCTCATGTCTGACGCTGGCGCTTGAGGTCGAGTCCGAGAAGATAACCACAATCGAGGGTCTGGCCAACGACAACAAACTCCATCCCTTACAGCAGGCCTTCGTCGACCACCATGCCATTCAGTGCGGCTTCTGCAGCCCCGGCATGATCTTGACGGGACTTGCCGCAATCAGAGAACAACAGGCCGAATTGAGCAGGATAGAGATCAGAGAGGCAATCTCCGGCAACCAGTGCCGTTGTACAGGCTATGCCAAGATCGTCGATGCAATTCAAGCCGCTTCGCAGCAGGAGAATGGGAAGGGTGAAGATGAAAGTGTGAAGTGTGAAGGGTGAAGTTAGAAAATGGCGCCCAAGGCGCTTACCCTTCACCCTTCACACTTTTAAATTCACCCTTTTAAATTCATCCTTTCTATTGAAGGAAATAGGGAAACATGAAAGACTATAAAATCTTAGGCAAAGGGATTGCCCGGATTGATACGCCGATGAAAGCGACCGGTGATGCCCTTTTTACGGCCGACATCAATCTGCCACGGATGCTGGTCGGTAAAGTTCTGCACAGCCCCCAT
>DAOVTG010000074.1 GCA_030633185.1 Deltaproteobacteria bacterium | reverse complement strand
TTAACGGGGTCACATCTTGACAAATGGCGGGTCAAAACTTGATGCCCTCGTAAAAAGTCACGGGATGGCTAAGTAAAAATTTCGAGATACAAGATGTTGTGGTTTTTCAGGCGCGAGACAATAAATGTAGTATGTAGAGTGCATGCTCACCCAAAACAGCGCTGGAGATCAGACCTTTTACTACGCCATCAAAACTTTAGTTTTGCGCGAACCTCACGGCCGCCAAGTGTCAAGAAATGACCCCAACCGAGACAGGTCGAACAAAAACCGCGACAAAAACTTCAAACTATCTCGGTGTGGGGACATACCTCCAGGCCGGGCTGAGCTGTGTCCCCCTCGAAGTGGGCGAAGCAATGCTCGCCGCTATTTGCTGCAACTTGATTTATGATGAACTCGTAAAAATTTACGGGTATGAATCTTTTGTAACTATTCAGATGCCGACTTGGAATCACTTCGCCGCGCCCGCCAGGCGTGACCTTTTTCGCGGCCGGACTGAAATATATAGTAGAGCGCCGGAACCAGAAAAATGCCGATCAGGGTCGCGGCCAGCATTCCGGAAAAGACGGTGGTACCAATCGCCCGCCGGCTGCCAGCCCCGGCCCCGCTGGCGATAATCATCGGCGCGATGCCCAGAATAAATGTAAAAGCGGTCATTAAGACCGGTCGGAAACGGATTTTGGCTCCGGCGATTGCGGCGTCAGACACTGAGGCCCCTTCCTCGTGCAGGGTTTTGGAGAACTCAACGATGAGAATCGCACTTTTACTGGCCAGGCCGACGAGCAGTACCAGGCCGATTTGCGCGTAGATGCTTAAGCTGAGTCCGGCCAGCCACAAACCGGCCAAACCGCCAAGAGTGGCCACCGGAACCGAAACGACTATAGCCAGCGGAATGTTCCAACTTTCATACTGAGCCACAAGAAAGAGATAGGCGAAAAGCAGAGCTAAAGTAAATATTATGGGGATCTGGCCGCTGCTTTTTTGTTCCTGAAAAGACATTCCCGACCACTCAAAACTGTAGCCTTGAGGCAGGGTTTTAGCGGCCACTCGCGCCATCGTCGCCATCGCTTCGCCGGAGCTGAAACCAGGTGCCGCGCCGCCATTGATTTTAATAGAGCTGTACTGGTTATAACGATTTACATTCTGGGGGCCGAGGGTTGTGGCAACGGTTACCAGGCTCTGCATCGGTACCATCTTACCGGTTTGGCTGCGGACGTAGAGTTGGTTAATATCTTTAATTTTACTGCGGTGTTGGGTGTCGGCCTGGACTGTGACTTGAAAGACGCGCCCGAGCAGGTTAAAGTCGTTGGCATATCTAGATCCGAGTTGGGCCTGCAGGGTGGCGAAGATAGTGCTGACCGGCACGTTGAGAATTTCGGCCCGGGTGCGGTTGACGGCGATGGAAATTTGTGGCGTGTTGGCCGTATAGGTACTGAAAACTCTTTGTAACGAGGGTTCCTGATTGGCGGCTACGACCAGAGCCTGAGCTGTCGCCGCCAACTCTTGCGGACTTTGATCCTCTAACCCCTGCATCTGAAAATTAAAGCCGCCGGTACGGCCTAAACCGCGTATCGGCGGGGGTGAAAAGGCGAACATGTTGGCCGTCGAAATAGCCACGAGTTTGCCCTGCACTTTTTTCACGATAGCTTCGAGTTGCAGCTCTTTGGTCGAGCGTTGACTCCATGGGTCAAGTACGATGACTCCCAAACCGACATTTTCGGCGGCCCCGCTGAGCAGGCTGTAGCCGCTGACCAGGAGAATGTCTTTAATTCCTTCAATACTTTGGAGCTCTTTGGTGACCCGTTCTAAAACCTTGCCGGTGCGAGACAGCGATGAGGCCTCCGGCAGCTGAATGTTAAGATAAAAAGAGCCGATATCCTCTTTTGGTAAAAAACTGATCGGACGGTCGGTGAAGAGGTAGTAAGAGGCCCCGAAAATGCCGATAAAAATAATCAGCACTACGGCCTTACGCCGAAGCAGCCAGGTGGTGCCGGCGACATAGCGGTCGCGGGAAAAATTGAGTGTTAGATTAAACCAGGCTAACGGGCCCCGAGTTATGTTTTTTGGGGGTTTTAACAAGACCGCGCAGAGGGCCGGGCTTAAAGTCAGGGCATTAATGGTTGAGATGACGACGGCGGTACAGATAGTTACGGCAAATTGTTTGTAGAGTTCGCCGGTAATGCCGGGCAGAAAACCAACCGGGACAAATACTGCAAGTAAAACCAGGGTCGTAGAGATGATCGGGGCCGTAACCTGTTGCATCGCCTTAATCGTCGCTGCTTTAGGGGCAAGGCTCTCTTCATCCATAAGCCGGTATACATTTTCGACGACAACAATAGCATCATCAACCACCACTCCGATCGACATAATCAAGGCAAACATGGAGATCGTATTGGCGTTATAACCTAAAGCCATGAGGACGGCAAAGGTGCCGACCAATGAAACCGGGATGGTGACGGTCGGAACCAGCGTTGCCCGCCAGTCCTGAAGAAAAATATAATTTACGAAAAGAACCAGAAGAAAGGTCATAAACAAGGTTTGCCCAATTTCGCGAATCGTGGCCGAGACATACCTGGTGGTGTCGTATAACATTACGTATTGAATGTCGCTGGGTTGTCGCAGAGCCAGGTTTTTGAGGGTCTCCCGAACCTCGTCCATGGTCTCCAAAGAGTTAGCGTTGGCGGCGCGATAGATCGCCAGGGTCACGGCTGGAGCTCCATTCATGGTAGATTCGGCCCGGTAAGTTTTGGCTCCGAGTTCGACTCGGGCAATATCGCGAATGCGCACCACGCCGCCGGCGTCATTGGCACAGACGATAATGTTTTCAAACTCCTGACTGCTCTTCAGGCGCCCCTGGGCGCGCAGAGTATATTGAAATTGTTGATTATTTTCGGTCGGCATGGTGCCAATCGTGCCCACCGCCGCCTGGATATTTTGTTGACGAATACTTTTGATGACATCGTCTGCGGTCAGCCCCAGCGCGGTTAAGCGATTCGGATCGAGCCAGATGCGCATACTGTATTCCATCTCGCCGAAGATATAGACATCGCTGATACCTTTGAGCCGCACCAGGGAGTCTTTGATAACCTGGTTGACATAGTTACTTAAAAAAAGTTTATCTCGAGTCCCATTGGGAGATAAAAAACTGATCGCCGCCAGCATGTCCGGCGAACGTTTCCGGATGGTTACGCCTTGTTCGATAACCTCTTTCGGTAATTTAGCGATTGCCATCTGCACCCGGTTTTGGGTGTTGACCTGATCAATGTCGGGGTCGGTTCCGACCGCAAAAGTTACGGTCAGGCTGTAACTGCCGTTGTTGGAGCAGGTCGAGGACATGTAGAGCATATTGTCGACGCCGTTGACGGCGTTTTCGATCGGCGCAGCCACGCTGTCGGCCAGAACTTCGGCGTTGGCTCCGGGATAGACCGTGCTCACCCGAACATTCGGCGGGGTGATTCTCGGGTATTGGGCAACGGGAATATTGAGCATGGCGATGAACCCGGCCAGAGTAATGATGATTGAAATCACCACCGCCAACCGCGGTCGTTCAATGAAAATCCGTGAAAACATAAATTACCTCTTAGGGGATTCGTCCTGCGTAGTTTTCACGGTTTGTCCGGGTTTGACTTTCTGTAAACCCTGAATAATAACTAAATCTCCAACCTTGAGCCCGGAGGTGACGGCCCAGCGATTGCCGTTGACCAGCGATCCAGTAGTTATCCGTTGTTTAACTACCTGATTTAGCTGATCAACCACCAGTACATAACGACCTTCACGATCTTGTAAAACTGCGGCTTGCGGGGTTACCGGCAGTTTCTCGCCCTGACTTTGACTGATCATAATCGTGACATACTGTCCCGGCAGCAGATGGCCTTTGGAATTGTCAAACACGGCCCGGACGGCGATAGTGCCGGTTTGCCGGTCGACGACGTTATCGATAAAATCGATTTGACCGCTATTTTCCAGAACTTTGTTGTTGAGTAGTTTGATTTGGGGTACCAGAGAGCGAATCTTTTTTTGGTCAGAGGAGTCTTTAAGGGTGGCCTGGATGGCCGTCAGATCATTTTCACTGATCGAGTAAAGTACTCGGATCGGATTGAGCTGGACGATTCGGGCTAAGGGGCCGAAATTGGGCTCACAGAGATTACCTCGGGTGAGCGCCGTACGGCCAATCCGGCCGCTGATTGGCGCTCGTATTTTAGTGTATTCCAAATCAAGTTCGGAGAGTTTGAGGGCGGCCTGAGCCTCCAGTAGCCGGGCTTTGGACAAAAGCTCTTCGGCGACCGCCGTATCCAGGTCTGAGGCGGATATTCCACCGGAACGGACGTTTCGAACCCTTTTTAGATATTGACTGGTTTTAGTCAGCGTCGCCCGGGCCTGGGCAACTCCGGCTTGATCTGCCGCGACCCGGGCCTGGTAGGGCGCTTGTTCAATAACGTAAAGCAGATCACCGACCTGGACGTTACTGCCTTCTTTAAAATTAACCTGTTCTAAAAACCCTTTAACCCGAGCCTGAAGCACCACGCTTTGAATCGCCTCAACATGGCCCACATATTCAGTCGGCGGGTTGATCTCCTGTTCAACAATCGGCGTGACTTTCACCAGCGGCGGCGGCCCTTTTTTTGTGCCCGGAGCGGCGGCGTCGGCAATTGGCGAAAAGGTTAACAGTAAAATAAAAATCAAGAGTCCCAGCCCACCGGCACCACGGAGAGCCGTTGCTGTGATCAAAGAAGTGCCTCTCATATTTGTCCCTCAACAATAACCATTATTTGATTTATATCAGCGAAATGAAATGTAATTCAAAGGGTCATCCTTGTCAACTTTTTTATTCCGGGGACACCTTACTTATCTCCATCGATTTTTTACTTAAAAATGAGGTCAAATTATGCTATATACTTGATCTGCTCAATCATCTACGGAGAGTGGATGGTGTGGACGGAAAATCGATTATGCAAAAGGGGCGGACAATCATGTTTGACATTGCTTTGGTTCAGCCTCCGATCGAGGATTTTTTCCTGACCGCCAAACGCACCATTCCTTATGGTCTGGCCTGTATTGGCGCAACTCTCGAAGAACAGGGATTTGCGGTTACGATTATTGATGGCCTGGCGACCAATAAGAGTAGACTCCTTCCCTGGCCTGAGGAGATGGCATATCTTAAGCCGCATTTCGGTAAACCGGACACCTCGTTATTTGCTCTGTTTCACAACTACAAACATTTTGGTTACAGTTTTGCCCATCTGGGAAAACTGGTGCGCGAGTCCGGGGCTTTTCTGGTCGGTATCTCGGCTCTTTTTACTCCTTATCACAAAAGTGCTTTACAGCTTGCCGTTGCCATCAAAAAGCAACATCCCGATTGCCGAATTGTGGTTGGTGGTCACCATGCCACGGCCTTGCCGGAAACGGTTATGGCCTGTTCAGCCGTTGATTATGTTATTCGTGGAGAGGGTGAGGAGCCCCTGCCGCAATTAGCGGCAGCCATAAAAAACGGGCAGGCTGATGATCTGGCGCGGTTAAGTAAAATTTCGGGACTGGTTTTGCGTCGTCAAAACGGTACTCTTCAAATTAGTAGTCCGGCCGTCATGGATGATCCGGATGACTCACCGCTTCCGGCAACCCACCTCCTGAAACACTCATTCTACCGGCGTAAGCAACAGGGGAGTGCGGTGATTATGGCGAGTCGGGGTTGTCCTTTGCGCTGTAGTTATTGTGCCGTCAGTGCCGATAGTGGATTGCCTTACCGGAAAAGAGGGGTTAAGTCGGTTCTGCGCGAAATTGAGCGGGCGGTTTTAGATGAGAATGTCGGCTTTATCGATTTTGAAGATGAAAATTTGACTATTGACAGGGCCTGGTTTATGGAGCTGATCTCCGGAATTTCAGCTTTACGAAAAAACCATAATTTCGAGTTGCGAGCCATGAACGGGCTCTATCCCCCGGCCCTTGATGAGGCGATGATTGTCACTATGCGTGATGCCGGGTTTCGCACTCTTAACCTGGCGGTCGGAAGTTTTGATCGCGGGCAACTTAAACAGTTTCGCCGCCCGGATGTTGGTCGGGCACATGATCAGGCTCTGAAACTTTGTCAAAAATATGGTCTTGAGGCGGTCTCCTATATTATCGCCGGTGCGCCCGGACAGTGCGCCGAAACTACGCTTAACGATCTTTTGCGCCTGGTCCGGCAAAACAGTATTGTCGGATTGTCGGTTTTCTATCCGGCTCCCGGAAGCCTTGATTACAAGCGGGCCGCCGATCTCGGCATCCTGCCGCCGCACCTCTCGCTGATGCGCTCCAGCACTCTCCCCTTAAATCATACGACGAGTCGTTTAGAGTGTGTAACCCTGCTTCGTTTGAGTCGGATAATTAATTTCATCAAATTATTGCAGAAAGACAAAATCGCCTTGCCCGCGGCCCGGCCATTCTGCAAGCTTAATTTCTCAGAGGGTCAAGAGCCTGCAGAACGTACCGAGAGAGGAGTTTTACTGCTCAGTTGGTTTTTTGACGATGGCATATTTCGCGGAATCACGCCTGATGGCGAGGTTTACGAACATCCAACCGCACTGGATCTGACGCGAAAATTTATACAAGAGTTTTTACGCCGCTATCAAATGTATGGTTGACTCTTATCTATGGCTGTGGTTAATGGGAGCGCAGAATATCTGAACTATTTAGTGCCTGACCGAATATCAAAGGAGGATAGTATGAGGTATGCAAGAATCATTTTAAAAAGCATCAATCTATTGGTGCTGCTTATGATAATAGCGATCATGGGAAGTCAAACGCTGCTTGCTGCTGAGACCGATCTTACACCCGTAAAAATCAAGGGAACCAATTATGAGATAGAGATTCCGGGTAACTGGAAACAGGGTGCTTTTTCTGGCGAGAGCATATTATTGTGTCGCTCGCGCGGCGGCAAACTCTATCCCAATATTAATGTAGCTATTCAGGACGGCAATAACCGTTCCCTGACTCAAGCTTTCAAGGGTTGGCTTAAAATACTTAACAACCCGTCAGTATTTAAAGAAGAAGTAACTACTATAAATGGGATACCAGCACACTTTTCGATGCTTTCCTGGAACAGCCCCTTGGGAGGCTTGAAAGCCTTAAGTCTCTTTGTGGTGCAAGGTGATAAGCATATTAAAATAACCTACGTTACCAAGGATGACGATACGACTTCAGCCGATATAAAGCTTTACATGAAATCTCTCAACACTCTGCAGCAAATTGATTGACAAGCGGATGAGATTTAGATAGTGCGCGCAGATTGCGGGCTTGTGACTTTTTGGAAAAAGTAAGCGGCTCCCGGGAGGTTGTCCGAGAGCCTCCTTTTTCCCAAATTTATTGTTAGCATAGTAAAAACTACGAAGGAGAACTCCATGGGAGGCATGTTTGGCTTGGTTTCAAAGGAAGATTGTGTTGCCGAGCTGTTTTACGGGACTGATTATCATTCTCATTTAGGTACTAAACGCGGCGGCATGGGGGTTTGCAACTCGCATGGAATTCAACGCTCCATCCACAATCTTGAAAACAACTACTTTCGCACCAAGTTTGAATCGGAACTGAGCTCTTTTGAAGGTCAGAAGGGGATTGGGGTGATCAGTGATACTGACCCTCAACCGTTGATTATCGGCTCACATATGGGCAATTTCGGCATTGTTATGGTCGGTAAGATTAACAATATGGAAGAGCTGGTCAAAAAAGCTTTTTCCGACCGCCACTATTTTTCCGATACGACCAACGGGATTATGAATCCCACCGAAGTCGTGGCCAAGTTGATCTGTGATGAGGAAAATTTTGTTGACGGTATTCGCAACGTTCAGGAGTCGATTAAGGGATCATGCTCTTTACTGGTGCTTACCGATGCCGGAATTTATGCGGGCCGGGATAAACTGGGCCGGACGCCGCTGGTTCTCGGTCGCCGGGATAATGCGATTGCCGTAAGTTTGGAATCTTGTGCTTTCAGCAATCTTGGTTTTAAAATAGACCATTTCGTCGGCCCCGGAGAGGTGGTTTTTATGACGGCTGAGGGTTGGGAACAACGGCTGCCGCCGGGCGATAAGATGCAGATATGCTCTTTTCTCTGGGTCTATTTCGGTTATCCCGCGTCGGATTATGAAGGGATCAATGTTGAAGAGGTCAGAAATAATTGCGGCGCCTGCCTGGCGAAAAATGACGATGTTGCTTGCGATTGCGTCGGCGGGATTCCCGATTCCGGTATCGGCCATGCGATTGGTTACGCCGATGCGAAAAAGATTCCCTATCGCCGCCCTTTTGTCAAATATACGCCAACCTGGCCGCGCAGTTTTATGCCTCAGGATCAATCTTTACGGGATCTGGTCGCCAAAATGAAACTTCTTCCGGTGCCCCGGCTGATTGACGGCAAAAGCCTGTTGTTTTGTGATGATTCAATCGTGCGCGGTACCCAACTCAAAGAGAATGTCAAAATTCTTTTCGATTACGGAGCCCGGGAAGTTCACATGCGGCCCTCTTGTCCGACCCTGATATTTCCTTGTGAGTTTCTCAACTTCTCCGCCTCCCGGTCGACCCTTGATCTGATTGGCCGCAGTGTTATTCAGGAGCTGGAGGGGGCGGATGATAAATATCTGGATGAATACGCTTGCGCTGGATCAGAAAAAAATCTGGCCATGGTTGAAGTTATTCGCAAGCGCCTGCACCTGACTTCTCTGCGCTACCAGCACTTAGACGACCTCGTGCAAGCAATTGGTTTGCCCAAAGAAAAACTCTGCACCCACTGTTTTGATGGTTCGAGTTACGATTAATGCGGGAATTACTTCCGCAACCCAAAAGTTACTGCCAGGCCCGCAAATAAGTGCTCTTATCAGGTTATTTTCTTGTTAAAAAAACAAGAAAATAACCTGTAAGGCACTAAAAGTTCTCCAACTCGGCAAAATCGAGGGTTGCAAAAAGGTCGGCCAGGTTCTCGGCCCGGCGAATTAGTTTGATCGAGCCGTCGGCTCGCAGCAGGAGTTCGGCTGAACGGAGTTTGCCGTTGTAATTAAAACCCATCGCGTGACCATGGGCTCCGGCGTCGTGGATGACCAGATAGTCACCGGTTTCAACTTCTGGCAGTTCCCGATCAATCGCGAATTTATCATTATTTTCGCAGAGCGAGCCGGTAACATCGTAAATCACTTTGGGGCCTTGCTCTTGACGGCCGAGCACCGTAATATGGTGGTAGGCGCCGTAGAGGGCGGGCCGCATAAGATCGGCCATGGTCGCATCAACGCCGAGATAGGTTTTATAGGTTTTCTTGATATGCAAGGCTCGGGTTACCAGGTAGCCGAAAGGGCCGGTTACCATGCGTCCGCACTCCATATAGATCTTTAAGTTCGGCAACCCCGCCCCTAAAATAAGCTCTTCATATTTTTCCCGGATGCCGCTGCCGACTTTAACCAGGTCGACCGCCTTATCTTCGGGCCGGTAGGGGATGCCGATACCGCCGCCGAGATTGACGAACTCAAAGTTGAGCTCAAGTTCTTGAGAAATCTCTTGCACCAACGTAAAAAGAATTTCAGCGGTTTCGATAAAGTAGGTGTAATCAAGTTCGTTTGAGGCGACCATCGTGTGGATGCCGAAACGGTTGACGCCTCTCTCCTGACAGTAACGATATCCGGCAAAGAGCTGCTCTCTGGTAAAGCCGTATTTGGCCTCTTCGGGACGGCCGATAATCAGGTTGCCCTCTTTGGCCCGGCCCGGATTATAGCGAAAACAGACAAGCTCCGGCAACTCTCCGACACGCTCTTCATAAAATTTCAGGTGGCTGATATCATCGAAGTTGATAATCGCGCCGAGTTCGGTCGCCTTGCGATACTCGGAAGCCGGGGTGTCGTTGGAGGTGAACATGATATTCTCTCCCACGATACCGACTTTTTCGGCCAGCATAAGTTCCGGCAGTGAAGAACAGTCAGCCCCGACCCCGACTCGCTTCAAGAGTTTCATGAGAAAGGGGTTCGGCGTCGCTTTAACGGCGAAATACTCCTTAAAGTCAGCCCAGGAAAAAGCCTCTTTCAGGGCACCAATATTCTCAATTATCGCCGCCTCATCGTAGATATAAAAAGGGCTGGGATAGCTTTTTGCGATATCTTTAACCTGCTCTTGGGAGAAGGGGAGTTTCTTTTCCGTCATCAATATCCTCTTGCTTATCACTTGATGCCCTCGTAAAAAGTCACGGGATGGCTAAGTAAAAATTTCGATATACAAGATGTTGTGGTTTTTCAGGCGCGAGACCATACATGTAGTATGTCGAGTGCCTGAAAAACCACAACAGCGCAGTAGATCGGACTTT
>DAOVTG010000006.1 GCA_030633185.1 Deltaproteobacteria bacterium | reverse complement strand
TCGCAGGATATCGGAACTTTTTACGACGCCATCAACTTTGGTCTTGCACAAACCTCACGGCCGCCAAGTGTCAAGAAATGACCCCAGCCAAGACAGGTCGAATGAAAACCGCGACAAAAACTTCACTCTATCTCGGGCGGGGTCATTTCTTGACTATGGCGTATCGAAATAATCACACAAGCCGAAAAACTACCAACTGCCTTTGTCAAGATGTGACCCCATTCAAGAGGGCGAAGCAAACTAACAAACTATCCTCTGCAACGTAAAATCAATCGGGCCAGACGTAAGCCTGCAGGCTACCCTGGTTAAGGTAAAAAACTTTCCGCTTAAAGCGCTGTAGCAGAGACCGATTATGGGTAACCATAATGATGGTTGCGCCTAATGAATTTATATAGTTGAAAATATGCATGATTTCGTCAGCTATATCGAAATCGAGATTACCGGTCGGCTCATCCGCCAGGATGAGCCGGGGATCGTTGACCAGAGCCCTGGCAATCGCGACCCGCTGCTGTTCGCCGCCGGACAGTTGGAGTGGCAGACGATCAATCTGACGCTCGACCCCAACCACCTTGAGTACCTGCCAGACGGTTTTTTGAATCAAACGCCGAGGCGTACCGGCAATTTCTAAGGCTAAGGCCACATTATCGAAAACCGTATAATTGGGAATCAGTTTATAGTCCTGAAAAATTATCCCCATACGCCGCCGCAAGCGGGCGATGTGGGCTGGTCGAGCCCGCATCAGATCAAGACCATCGACCTCAATCTGCCCGCCGTCAGGTTTAAGCTCGGCAAAGAGCAGGCGGAAAAGGGTAGTTTTTCCGGCCCCGCTGGGTCCCGAGAGATAGACGAAATCACCCCTTTTGACCTCGAAAGAGACATCTTTCAAGATCATATCGGGGTGATTGTAACTCTTATTGAGATGGGATACGCGAATCATCTGTGGCCAGCTCTTCGAGAAGACTCCATAAAGAAGTCCGATCATCAAGGGGTAACTCTTCACTTATGGAAGTGCTCCGACATTTGGCTTCAAGAATTCCCCGTTTGTAACCTTTGCGACCCAAAGTCAAACGCAGGGGAACTCCGATCAGGTCGGCATCTTTAAATTTCACTCCCGGTCGTTCATTACGATCATCATAAATAACTGAAATTCCCCGATTCCGCAATTCTTGATAAAGATTCTCGCAATAGGCTGTAACCTCTTCCGACTTAAGGTCGAGATTTAAAAGCGCAACCTTAAAGGGAGCGATAGCATAAGGAAAGCAGATACCGTTCTCATCATAATTCTGCTCAATGGCAGCCGCCACCGTCCGACCGACACCAACTCCGTAGCACCCCATCACTAAAAGACGCTCCTGGCCCTCCTGGTCAAGGAATGTGGCTTTAAGTTTTTCACTGTATTTAGTTCCCAACTTAAAAATATGACCAACCTCTATCCCCCGGTCGATCTGAAGCAAAGAGCCGCAACGCGGACAAAGATCACCGGCTCTAACCTGAACCAGGTCAGCCATCTGCCGACTCGTAAAATCACGCTCCCAGAGAACCCCCTGAAGATGAAAACCAACTCGATTGGCCCCACATATCATCTCGCCCATTTGCGGCACCTGACGATCAACCAACAGAGTAATACTGACATTGAGCGGCCCCAGATAACCGACCGGCAGGCCCAGCTCATCAGCAACCCGTGCCGGTGCCGGAATTTCAAGCCACTCCGCTCCAAGAGCCGCCGCAACCTTTATTTCGTTAACCTCACGATCGCCCGGGACGACCACCATACAGAAACCGAGATCACTCTCAAAGATCATGCTTTTTATTATCGCCTCAGGAGTAACCTTAAAGAAATCAGCCACCTCGGCAACCGATTCACAATCCGGAGTGGCTACCTCAAGAGCTGCCGCCGCAACCGGATCCGGTAAGGCCGTCTCAACTTCAATGAATTGACTCTCGGCTTTTTCAATATTAGCAGCATATTCACATGATTGACAACTGGCAATCGCATCCTCACCTGAATCGGCAAGCACCACAAATTCATGAGAAAAGCTACCGCCGATGGCCCCGGAATCAGCCTCGACCGCACGAAAATTAAGCCCGCAACGGGAAAAAATCCGGTTATAGGCATCACGCATCTCCTGGTAACTTAAACCTGCCGCGGCATCATCAACATCAAAACTGTAGGCATCCTTCATAATAAATTCTCGGCCCCGCATGAGCCCGAAACGGGGTCTGATTTCATCCCTGAATTTAGTCTGAATCTGATAGAGATTAAGCGGCAACTGACGATAGGATCGTACCTCATGACGAATCAGGTCGGTAATCACCTCTTCATGGGTCGGGCCAAAACAATAATCACGCTGATGGCGATCCTTGATCCTTAAAAGCTCTTTGCCATAAAAGTCCCAGCGCCCGCTCTCCTGCCAGAGTTCGGCGGGCTGGACAGCCGGCAATAGAACTTCCTGAGCCCCGGCCCGGTTCATCTCCTGGCGAATAATCTCTTCAACATTACGCAGGGCCAGCAATCCCAGCGGCAGAAAAGAGTAAATACCGGCAGCCAACCGGCGAATCATTCCGGCCCGAAGCATCAAACGATGGCTGACAACCTCAGCTTCAGCCGGCACCTCTTTTAATGTCGGCAGGTGCATCCTGGAAAAACGCATAACACTCCTTTTCTCAAAAATAATTGATGACTATTCAGGTGCCCACTATAAAGTTACAACAAATGACGACAAATTTTGCTTCGCCCTCATAAACGGGGTCAAAGCTGGGGTGCTGACGCACCTTGCACCAGCAATGACCCCAACCCTGGTACAGGCGCGAGACCATACACATAGTCTGTCGAGTGTCTGGAAAACTGACAACGCCCGAAGGAAATGCCCTTGGGGTGCATCGCAGAATTTCGGAACTTTTTACAACGCCATCAGTCTTGTAGAAAGTCCACCTCATATTGTCAAGCATAAAAAAGCCCCGATCCTTTAAAGAACCGGGGCTTTCTTACTTTAAATCTTCTCTTTTAATCAGAGAACGACCTACAGGTCACGACGATCGGCCATATCGAAAAGTTTACGCTCTTGCTTAGTATTGATGCCTAAAGCTTCACGTTTTTTATCAATGTGAGCAATCATTTTAGCGGCATGCTCGTAAGGATCAATTGCGAAATCCCACATTCCACCAACCTCTTCTTCGAGGCCTTTAAAGAGATGCTCTTTGAATTTAGAGCCCTCGGTAGCCGGGAAGGCTGCACCAAAAACAGTGTAAACCCCGGAGGAGACAAAGTACTGACCGATGGAGATCGCTTTCTCACTCATCCATTCGGGAGCGGAACCGGCAGCCGGCAGATCGGAAAGTCTCTCACCCAAGCCACCTTCTTCAAGAACGGCGGAAGCGGCAATCAGGATACGGCTGTTGTCAACACAGGAACCCAAACTTAAGACCGGCGGAATACCAACTGTTTCACAAACTTCGGCGAGGCCGGGACCAGCGAAACGGGCTGCTTCAGGAGTCAAGAGATCGGCTTTACCAATTGCGATTGTAGCACAACCGGTCATCAGCACAATAACATCATTTTTGATCAACTCTTTAACAACTTCGGTGTGAACCCAATCATGTTTGACGCGCGGGTTAGTACAACCAACAACCCCGGCGATCCCGCGAATACGACCACTGATAATCGCATCATTCAAAGGACGATAGGAGGCGCGGTAGGTTCCGCCCAAGTGGTACTTGATACTCTCATGACCGAAACCATGGATACCGATATGTTTATTCTGCGGAATCTCAACCGGTTTGCTCCGATTTTTGAAACGTTTAATCGCCTCTTCAACAACTTCGTCAACGCACTCACGGGGTTTGGTCTCGTCAAGTTGAATGTGCCGAGCTCCTTCGATGTGAGCCCGGTAGTTGGTCGTAAACAGAGGCGTGTCGTAACATTGGGCAACCGGGCCCAAGCCCTGTTTGATGCACTGAACATCAACCGCCATGGCATCAACCGCACCGGTTACAAGCAGAGCTTCCGTCGACATAAAGTTACCGGCATGGGGAATCCCGTGACGCATCAGAACTTCAGCCCCGGAACAACACATACCAGCCAGAACAATACCTTCGGCCCCGGCGGCTTTGGCTTTTTCAATCAATTTCGGATCATTAACAGCATCAATCATGGCTTCGAACATGATTGGCTCATGACCGTTGATAACAACGTTTACAGATTTCTCTTCCAGACAACCCATATCAACAATGGCGGCAATCGGTTTCGGGGTACCAAAAAGGATATCGGAAAGTTCGGTCGCAACCATTGAACCACCCCAACCATCGGAGAGAGCAACCCGCTGGAACTGACGGGAAATATTAACATATTCCTGGTCAACCCCAATATGAGTCCGATGCATCATCTCCATGATCTCACGCATCGCGCCACGGGGCACAATACCAAGCTCACGCCAGCGCTCCAAAGTTTTTTCCGGAACCCGTTTCATAAAAGGAATTTCACCTTCAACCTGGGTGTAGGTTCTTTCAAGCTCTTCAGCCAGCTCAACCCCTAACTCCAGGATCTCGCGATCTTTGACTTCGCCGTCAACCTCGACCGTCGTCGGGATATCGAGATAACCACAAACTTCTTTTAGTTTCACTTCATCTTTAATCCGGAAACCGTCGACTTTACCATGTACGACTTCCTTGAAACAGTCGAGCATACCCATACCGTGATCGGTATGAGCGGCGGCACCGGCTACAACCATGCGAGCAAAGTTACGAGCCCCAATGGTATCAATAGTCGCACCACAAACGCCGACTTTGGCATAAGGATCTTTCGGGCTCAAACGACAGGGCCCCATCGAACAGTTTTTACAACAGGCAGAAACCGCCCCGATGGGACAAGCTGCCATATCATTAGCTCTGTGAAATGAAATCTGGACGCCATCTTTAGTGGCTTTTTCCAGCATCTGAATGGTACTGGGACAAATTGAAGCTTCCTGAATGTTTAACTCTTTCTTTGCCATTGGTTACTACCTCCTTGATAGTGTTTTTTAAGTGGCATTATAAAAGATCGTTCGGCCTTAACCGCCAAAACGAAACTGAATACGTGCGGGCAGTTAAAAGCAAGGTGTATGCCACCTGCGGAGAACCGGCAACAGAAAAACTAATCTTCGCACTATCTCGGGTGGGGTCATTGCTTGATAAGGGGCGAGTCATAAAATAATAGCACAAGTTGAAACATCAACCCACCAGAAATGCTCCACTAAAACAACGAATATTTTTCGCTACCCTGCAAAAATTTCGCGAATTATTATCAATTTGACTAATTCAAGAAAATTTACTACTATGGCGATAAATACTCCTTAAAAGGGTCAACTCATTTAAAGGATAAACCAGGAGATACCTCCACCAGCAACCATGGTCGAAACAACCTACCAACAGATCCCCCTCTCCACCCTGGCACCCGAACGTCAAGTCGGCATCAAGCTCTTTCTGCGTACCGGTAAAGATCGCTTTGTTCTCTTTATCAACGAAACCAACCTGCTCTCAGCCACAAAGATCGACCAACTCAAACAGAACAACGTCAGCCATCTCTACCTCAATACCGGAGATCGACAAGGCTACCTGAGCTATATCAAGGAAAATCTTTCGGCCATACTGACCAATCCAGATCTGACCGAAAACGACAAGGCCTCAATCATCTACGAAACCGCCAGCGACATCACCAAAGAACTTTTTTTACAGCCCAGCACGAAAAGCATAGAACAAACCCGAAATCTGGTCGACTGCATGATCGACACCATCAGCCAATCACCCAAAACCAGCAACCTGCTGATGATGATCACCAACCAGGATTATTACACCTACACTCACTCCATAAATGTCGGCATCTACGCCATCCTTATGACGCGTAAAACACTGCCCTCAATAAGTGAAGCTGAGCTCAAAACCTTAGGGCTGGGTTTTTTTCTGCACGATCTCGGCAAAGCCAGTATCCCGAACTCCATCATCAACAAGCAGGGGCCTCTTGACCAAGGTGAATGGGAACTCATGCAGGAGCACCCAACCCTGGGAGCGGATCTGGCATGGGAGATGGGAACCAGAAACCCGGCCATTATCGACATCATCCGCACTCATCACGAACGCTGCAGCGGCACGGGTTATCCAAAAAAACTCCCTCAGCAAAAAATCTCAGAGCCCGGAAAAATCTGCGCCTTCTGCGACGTTTTCGACGCCCTGACCACAAAACGCTCTTACAAAAAAGCCCTTTCGACCTTTGAAGCCCTGAAAATCATCAGGAATGAAACCCCGGAACATTTTGAGCAGGAACTACTCAATCCATTCATTTTACTTTTCGGTGAACAGTAATCAGTGGTCAGTAGGAGCAGAAACCCTTTTTACTGTCAAGCAAACTAGTTACAGGCCCATCATTAACCACAGTTCAGAAGCCCTCCCACTTGACTTGAAACAATTTTTCCACTATCAGGAAGAGCCATTATCAACAATGGCCACAATTGCCACCCATTGTACACCTTTATTTTTATATGAAAACAGATGCAAACCAACGATAGTTCAACCCCGCCGATTCTGACTGAAACCATGGCTCAGCTACTTCTCGACCAGAGACACTGGCGGGAAGCCATCGACATCTACCGGAAACTCGCTCTCCAGAACCCGGAAAAAGCCGAAGTCTACCAAAAAGAAATTTCCCAGATAAAGGAGTATTTCAAACCTCATTCCAACCCTGAAGCACTCAAAAAAACGTTTCGTATCCAACAAAAAATTACCCGTCTCAAAAACCTCCTGAAGGTCGTAGAGAAACAGCAACCGGATATTCGCAAGCAGAGGAGTTCATGAAGATTCTGACTATCCACGGCCCCAACCTCAACCTCACGGGACAGCGGGAACCGGAAGTCTATGGCTCAAAAAGCCTGGAGATGATCAACCTCGATATTGCCCGAAAGGGAGAAACTCTCGGGCTGACAACGGTCTGCCGCCAGAGCAACCATGAGGGTGAAATTATTGACTGGCTGCAAAATGCCGAAAAAGAGACTTTTTCCGGCATCATTCTTAATCCAGCGGCGTTCACCCATACCAGTATCGCGATTCGGGACGCGATTGCCGCGATTGAGCTTCCGGTTATCGAGGTTCACTTGAGCAATATCAGTGCCCGGGAAGAATTTCGTCAAAGATCCCTGACGGCGGCCGTCTGTCGAGGCAGTATCAGCGGTTTTGGCACAGCCTCTTATCTAGTCGCCCTTGAAACCTTTAAAATGTTATTATCCTAACCCGGCATAGCCGGAACCAAAAATAATCAGCAGATTACAGCAGATAAAGACAGGTTTTTTTAATCCTCTGTAAATCTGCGGATAGCAGACCTTATGAAGACACATTTACAAAGAATTGAAAAACTTCGCAACCTGCTTGATAAGGCTAAATGCGATGCCTTCCTCGTTAACCACCCGGCCAATCTCAACTACTATACCGGTTACAGCGGGGATAGCGCCTATTTCCTGTTAAGCGCCGACCAGGATCAGTTTTTTACTGACGGCCGCTACACAACCCAAGCCGCAGACGAGATTCCGGATTCACTTGAGCTAATCCGTATCAACTCCTTAAACAATCTTTGTCAACAGATAAAAGAGAACCCTAAAATAAAAAAACTGGGTATTGATGAGGGGAATTTAAGCGCCGGAACCTGGCTTAAGCTGCGGCGAAGCCTGAATCGTAAAGAGCCGGTCGCGGTTGCCTCTATTCTTTCAGAACCACGAAAATATAAAGACAGCGAGGAGATCGCCCACCTACGTAAAGCTATTGAAATTGCAGAAGCAGCCCTGTTAAAAAGCCTCCCCCAATTGCACCCCGGTATCAGTGAGAGCGATCTGGCCGCCGAGATAGAGTACCAGATGCGCCGAGCCGGTGGTGAAAAGGTGGCATTCCCCCTGATTATCGCCAGCGGACCCCGCTCCGCCCTACCCCACGGTGTCGCTTCAAAGCGCTTCATCAATCCCGGAGATATCGTCACTATAGATTTCGGTGCCTGCTATCGGGGTTATCACAGCGACCAGACCTGCACCTTTTTTCTCGAAGCACCCGACCAAGAGGTTCAACGGGTCTACAACACCCTTTATCAGGCCCAAAGCCATGGCTTAAAAGCCTTGGAAGCCGAGATAACGGCCAAAGAACTTGATCACCAAGTCAGAGAAGTGCTGACCAAAGCCAAACTCGGCCAATGGTTTAGCCATGGAACCGGGCACGGCATCGGCCTGGAAATCCATGAAGCCCCTTCGATCTCGCAACACTCCCCGGATGGGATTCTGGAACCGGGTATGGTTTTTACGATTGAACCGGGCTGCTACTTCCCGAACCGCTGGGGCATCAGAATTGAAGACATGATCCATCTCGGCGACCAGGGAGCCGAAAAATTAACCACTATCGATAAAAGCTTAGAAAAGATGATTATCGCTTGAACTTAAATACTACAAAAAAAGGAAAAGACTATGTACTCAACCCCAGATTTTCGCCGTGGCTTACGAATCGAGATCAATGACGAACCCTTTATTATCGTTAGCTTCCAGCACGTAAAACCGGGCAAGGGTGGTGCCTTTGTCCGCACCAAACTGAAAAACCTGCTCAATGGCAATGCCGTCGACCGCACCTTCCGCTCCGGAGAAAAAGTCGGCAAACCGGATATCGAAGAGAAAGAGATGCAATATCTCTATACTGACGGTGACTTCCACTTTATGGACAACGACACCTATGAGCAGACTGCACTGACAACCGACATTGTTGGCGATGCCAAGAATTTCCTTCAGGAAAACAGTCTTGTCACGGTTCTATTTTACAAAGGCCGGGTCATTAATCTAGAGCTGCCGACCTTTGTCACCCTCGAAGTAACCGAAGCCGAACCAGGCCTCAAAGGCGATACCGCCAGCAGCGTAACCAAACCGGTTACCGTCGAGACCGGCGCCCGCATAAATGTCCCTCTTTTTATCAATCCCGGCGACCGCCTTAAAATCGACACTCGCACCGGAGAGTATATGGAACGGGTTAAGTCTTAATATGTCGAAGCCGGATAAAAACTTTATCATCACTATCGACGGACCCTCGGGTGCGGGCAAGAGTACAGTCAGCAAGAAAATTGCTGCCCGCCTCAATTTAAGCTACATCGATACCGGAGCCATGTATCGCTGTGTCGCCTGGGCAGCCCGCGAAACCGGGCTCGATGTAACTAACGAGAGTGCCTTAGCGCCGCTTCTGCAAAACCTCAAGATCCGTTTTCAGGCAGCCGGTAAAAAAAATCCGGTCTTCTGCAACGATCATGAGGTTACCGACTTGATCCGCAGTCCCGAGATTGATCGTCTCGCGTCAGCCGTTTCCGGCCTCGCCTGCGTCAGGAATGCCCTGCTTCCTTTGCAAAGAGCGGCAGCCCAAAACAGCCGGGCCATTATCGACGGCCGTGATGCCGGAACCGTCATCTTCCCCCACGCAGACCTTAAGATTTACCTTGACGCCGACCTTAGCACCCGGGCCAAACGCCGCCTTGAAGACCAGAAACAGAATGCCCAAGTTGACTTAAAGAGTGTCACCGAGGCCATCGCCAGGCGCGACCGGGCCGACAGCTCCCGCACCCAGGCCCCTTTATGCAAGGCCGAAGATGCAATTCTTATTGACAGCACCGATCTTGATATTGAAGGTGTCAGCCAACGTATTATCGATCTCTACAAGGCCCGGATTAATGGCTAAGAAACTACAGATAAAAGTTGCAGAAACCGCCGGCTTCTGCTTCGGCGTCAAGAGGGCAGTCAACCTGGCAAATAAAGCCCCAAAAAAATATCCCGAGCAAGAGATCCGCACCTTCGGACCGATCATTCATAATCCCCAAGTGGTTAATCAATTGGCCGAAATCGGCGTTAAACAGGTTGATAAGGTCAATGAACTTAAGCACGGGGTCGTCATCATCAGATCTCATGGCATCACCAAACAACTTGCACGAGAACTGAAACAGCGACCAACTCTGACCGTAATTGATGCCACCTGCCCCTTTGTCCGGCGGGCCCAGGAGATTGTCGAAGAGATGAGTGAAGCCGGCTATCAGATCATCATAATAGGGGAACACGACCACCCTGAGGTTGCTGGCCTCATCAGCTTCGGAGACCCGCAACACACCCGGGTTATTTCCAGCCCGGCCAATATCCCGAACCGGTTCTTCACAAAATCCAAACCTTCACGTATTGCTCTTCTAGCTCAGACCACCCAATCGCAACAACTCTACAACGAGGTTGTTCAATCCCTGTCGGCCATCAAAGGTGAACTACGCTGTTTTAATACTATCTGTACGGCCACCAGTGACCGTCAGAGTGAAGCCCTTGAACTAGCAAAAAGCTGCGATTGCATGATCATCATCGGGGGCCGCAACAGCGCCAACACCAACCGCCTGCACGAACTCTGCGAGGAGAAACAACCAGCTTCCTACCACATAGAAACAGCTGATGATTTACAAGTCGAATGGTTTATCGGCAAGCAGACTATCGGCATCAGTGCCGGAGCCTCGACCCCGAAATGGCTGATCGATGAAGTCATAAAGAGCCTGGAAAAATTTGCTTAAAACGACAATGGCGGATCCGGCATTACCGAATCCGCCATTGTCAAGGAGGGAGGAAGAAAAGAAAGTTGTAAAAATAGGTTAGGCGGCTGTCCGAGAATAAAAATTTTTTCTCAGATCGAGACATTTTTTGACAATAAGCACAGGTATAAACTTAGTATTCCGAGCATTATTTTCAAAAAATAACGACCGAAGGAAGTGCTGGCAGTGCGCCGAGCTGGGGAAAAAAGACGTTCTCGGACAACCGCCTAGGCGGTCTGGGCTTTGCGCCAGCCTGCTTCAGTAAAAGCTTTCATCCGGTCAATACTCCAGCTCTTCAAGGTCGCAAAATATTTTTTCTTGTCGACCTTGGCCAATGCGATAATCTCCTGACGCTCACGAATACTCTCAGCCATGTCGGTCGGGGTCATCCCCTGCCAGGTTGAGTAGCGGCTATCGAATAGATATTCCGGAGTTACCACGTCTTTGTCAATACCATGCTTGTCGAGAAGATAAACGGCAAGTTCCATATCGTATTCGATTAGCCAACCATTATCTTCAAGCATGACTGCGGCATCAAATTCCGGTTTCTTCTGACATTCGGGGCAATAGACCCGGTTGATTACGGCGGCTGGCAGAACATTATCAAGATTACTGAATTGAGCACTCTGATGACCACCTGCACACTGCTGTTTAATCTCTATACACATGATAAATCTCCTCAAAAAAATATGGTTAATTGACTGCCTCAAAAAAACGATTAACATCATCATATTTATCTTATTTAACATAAGAAACCGGCCTTGTCAATAAAAAATTTTCTCTAACGATGATAATTAATCGCGTCCCGCAACTCTAGCGCTGCCTGTCGAGCCGCCTCGGCAAAGCCTTCCCCCGATCCGGCGTAGATAATCCCCCGGGACGAATTAATCACGAGCCCGGCCCTACGACTATCCAGACCGGCTCGTAGAACTTCAGCTAAATCGCCTCCTTGAGCCCCGACTCCGGGAACCAGCAGGGGGATCTCGCCAACCACCTCCCGTACCCGAGCGAGTTCGACCGGCCAAGTAGCTCCGACAACCAACAAAATATTGTGGTTTTTATTCCAGGAGGTCGCCGCCAATTCAGCAACCCTGAGATAGAACGGCTCACCATCAACCTCAAGCCCCTGAAGCTCGCCACCACCAGGGTTGGAGGTGCGACAGAGAATGACCACCCCCTTCTTCTCGTATTTCAGAAAAGGTTCCAGCGCATCACCACCAAGATAAGGGTTGACAGTTACGGCATCGGCCTGATAACGTCCGAAAGCTTCGATCGCATATTTTTCCGCGGTACTACCGACATCACCCCGCTTGGCATCAAGAATCACCGGAATATCAGGATAGTTTTTATGGATATAGCTGATCGTCGCCAAGAGTTCCGCCTCCGCCCCGCAAGCTGCGTAATGAGCAATTTGAGGTTTATAGGCACAGACCAGGTCAGCCGTCGCATCAATCAGAGCCTGATTAAAAGTCAAAAAAGGTTGTACTTGCCTGCGACATAACTCAGGCAGACGTTCCAGCGAAGGATCAAGACCAACACAAAGCAGTGAGTTATTTTTTTTCTGAGCCCATTCCAACTTTTGTATAAAATTCATGACCTGTTCACCTTAATAATTGGACAACCGTAAAAACTATAAATATTTGAGAACGATGACCATACTCGCAGCCAACAGTGATAACAAGTAAAAAGTAATTTTATGTATTTCAAAACCGAAACTACTATGAGAAAAGAGAGTGTAGAATCTCCGCCATGCTTTAATACTTGCTGGTTTAGTGCAACCCGTAAGCATTACGCGGGAATCATCCTTGCCATCTTTATCTTGATGATACACTGCGGTTGCAGCGGTCGCGGGAACAACTACGGCAAAGCTATACGAATGGAAACTACGGCCTATTGCGACTGTGGCCTGTGCTGTGATTGGGAGAGAGGTAATCGAAAAATTCTGAGGCTCGATTTCTGGAATCGCTATATCGCAAAAGGAAAACACCGGGGCCGGAGATATAGCGGACTAACGGCTAGCGGCACCAAACCAAGAGAACCAAATTCCGGACTTTTTCGCAGCCCCGGTTGTATTTTATTCCCTTGGCGCTGGATTCCTCGTGACGGATCCCTGGCCGCAGATACCCGCTTTTACCCTTTCGGAACCCGATTCTACATCCCCGGATACGGCTATGGGGTAGTTGAGGATCGCGGTGCGGCTATCAAAGGAAGAACAAAACTCGATCTCTTTTTCGACTCTCACGATGATGCCCTCGAATGGGGCCGAAAAAAAATCGACATCTACAAAGTTGACTAAAATAAGGAGTAATACATGAAAGAACTGTTGATAGTTTTAGGAATCGTTATTGCCTGGTATCTGCTGCAGGCTCATATCCTGCCCAAAATGGGCATTGCGACCTGAATGAAACCCGCCTGCCAGGTGGCCGGCCCCAAGAAACAGAAAAACCAACCGTCGGAAAACAGCAAAAAGATAATTTCACCGGAAACAAGGGGTACCGACTGATGACCCACCTTGACACCGGCAACTATGCCGCCAAACATACCGACTCGCTGATCCCTGAGAATTTAAGACGAAAAGTTGTCACGACTACTGAAAACAGCCGTTTGAATTGTGCCAAAGCTCACCAACTGGCACTGGAAACAGGTTTCTCTCCGGCGGAGGTTGGACGAGCTCTGGACCTACTGGAAATTCGCCTTACCGGATGCCAGCTCGGGCTTTTTGGTCAGAGCCGCGAAAAAAAGAAGCTAGAAACCGGGACAACCCCAAGCCCCGAGCTCTGTGAGACTTTACAAGCCGGTATTATCAACCACTGTCTACCATGCCTCAAAGCCTGGGAAACAGCCATCAGTTTCAACCTGAAAAAAACCGAGATCACAGCTGTCTGTGAAACCCTCAAGATCAAGATAGCCCCCTGTCAACTAGGGGCCTTTTAAAAAGGGAGCTCGCGCAGGGAGATGAGTTGCTCTTTTTTTACCTCATCGACAATCCAGGAACAGGCATCAAAAGCTTCACGACGGGTCGCGGCGGAGCAGATGACGAGTAGAACATCCCCCCCCCGCTCAACGATTCCCAGACGATGTAAAATAAAAATACGGTGCAGGGTAAAATTCCAGGCCGCATCAACGCCAATGGTTCGCAAACCTTCGCAAACATCGCTAACCAGCGCATCGAGACTAACCACGCGAAAATCGGGTAACACTTTACCCGGATATTTAACTCGCCCATGATGCATGACCACCGTACCGGTGGCATCGCCTTCCTTTTTGATAAATTGAGAATATATCTCGGCCACCAAAAACGGTTCCGTGGCCACTGCCACTTCAATATCAGCTTCTCTACTCACTTCTCCCATTATAAATCCTCCAAAAGCATCTCCACCGGAGTTTTGTATTTCTTTCTGTTGTTGCACTCCTTACAACAGGGAACCACATTACCCTTCACACTGCGTCCTCCCCGAGAGAGCGGAACCATATGATCCATCGTCAACTCATGAGATAAGAACCGACCTCCACAATAGTGACAGATACCTTTTTGTAAAAGTCGCTGCCAATACTGACTGTTCCGCAGTTGACGCGCTTTTTCGCGCTCCCGATTGATATGCGGGCTACTATCTTGTTCAACCTCGATCCAATCACTCATGAGGTGTCCATTTAATATTACTCGGCAATTCGGGCCATTTAGCGGCAAAACGCTCCAACTCTTCGGGTGTATCAATACCTGACCAAGGGGAGTTGCATTCAAGAATCTCGATAGAGTAGCCATTTTCAAGCCAGTTTAACTGCTCCAGATTCTCCGCTGCCGCTAAAACTCCGGGCTGCTGACGACTTAAATTACGCAAGAAACTGCCACTATAACCATAGATACCAAGATGCTGTCGGGCTTGCAAGTAACTCTCATGCCAAGTCCGGACAGCACTAGTCTCAGCTTGATAAAAAGGGATCGGAGCACGGGAAAAATAGAGCGCTTTACCACTAAGGTCAACAACGACCTTCACAACATGAGGCGATCGATAATCATCAGGATTTTGCAAAGAAGTGGCCGCTGAAACTATCAGATCAGGGTTATCCCTCTCCTCCAGTAAAGTAATAACACGATCAATCAAGTGGGGATCAATTCCCGGTTCGTCACCCTGAACATTAACAAACCATTTTACCTCAGGATAGCGGCAAGCGATTTCCGCTAACCTTTCGCTACCACTATGATGATGACCGGCGGTCATTTCAACCCGACCGCCACAACCACGTACCGCCTCGGCAATCCGCTGATCATCGGTTGCGACCACCACTTCCCGGGCCTGCCGAACCGCCCAACAGGCTTTAAGCACCCAGGCAACCATCGGACGACCATGTAATAAAGCCAAAGGTTTACCCGGAAAACGCCGAGCCTGATAACGGGCTGGAATAACAATCCAGGATTCACTGCTCATCACTTAACCTTTCTCATTTCAGTTTGAAGATTAGATTTTCCGAACCTACTCTACACCTAAAAAAATAAAAAACAACCTGAAAATAAAAAAAACCTTGACAAGTATTACCGTTTTCACTAGCTATACGCGCTAATTCATTATGGAGGAAGATCATGGCCAAGTCAGTGCTTAAAACCATCAATTATCAGGTTGGAAAACTGTGCCGTATGGGAAGCCGCAAAGCTAAACTTATGGCCATCAGCAACCGGCGTAAACAACAACTTCGCCACCTCGGAGAGAGAGTATACATATTCAAGGCTTTGCAGCAGGATGAAGATATCTGGGAAAAAGATGAAATCTCCCAGCTCCTACTTACGATTGCCGACCTTGACCAGGAACAAGAGATGGTGATTGATGAGATCAATGAAATAAAAGCCGAGAGCCCACCCGAAGATCTCAATGGTGGCGATCATGATGAAACCGAAAGCCCGGCAACTAAAACTGAAGCTCCAGCTGAAACAGTACCTGAAGTAAAAGTTGAAACTCCCGAGGTTAAAAAAGAAGCTGAAGAGACCATTGCTAACCAGACTGAAACGAAAGAGAAAGCCGAGCCTAAACCCAAAACTCCACGTCGTCGGCCATCCGCGAAAAAAGCAGTCCCGGCCAAAAGTGATGCCGACAAATAACAAAAGATTTGCTGATTAAAGCCTGATTTACGGTAAGCAGTCAAATATCGAGGACTGCAAGTGCAGATATAAAAGCTCAAAAAGCCCAACATTTAAGACTAAATGTTGGGCTTTTTTACTTAAGGAACTGTCCGTAAATAACTTTAATGGTGAAGCGATTTTAATTGATTCATTTGTTCTCCTGTGCTAAAGGAACGCAACTTTGAAAAAATCAGCTTTTTCAGGGCGTTATTAAAGTTTTTTCGTAATTGATGGCGTCGTAAAAGTTTAACTTAGCCATCCAAATACTTTTTACAAGTTCATCAACATTAGATTTCAGGAAGAATCGCCAAATGTCCAAAGGAAAAATATCAGTCCGCCGAGAGTTACGTGAGCCCGATGCTTTTATCAAAACCACCTACTCGGTTCTCGACTATGTTAAAAAGCACCTCAAGTTAATTTCGATTATCGCTGTAGTCCTGGTTACTGTTGGCACCACAGCCATCGGTGCCTACTGGTATAGCCGCGACCGCAACCACTCAGCCCAGCAGCTATTGAACCAGGCCCTGAGTACCCTGGAAAATCCACCGGCCACCGAGCCGGATAAAAGCACCAGCCCCCAACTAAACACTATCCTCTCCTCCTACAAAAATACAAAGGCCCGACCGGTTGCCGGCTACCTGAGCGCTAATCAGGAGTATCGAGCCGGAGATTTAAGCGGAGCCGCAAAACTCTACCAAAACAACGATCCGGCAGGGGATCGCCATCTTAAAGATCTCCAACGTTTAGGGTTGGCTACCATCCATTTTCAGCAAAAAGAGTACGCTGACGCCATCTCAATCCTTGAGCGGATGCAAACCGAACGAAGCTTCATCAATGAAGACCTCTATCTCCTTTTAGGCCTCAGCTACGAAAAAAGTAAACAAACGGGAAAAGCCGTAGCCACCTACGAAAACATGATCCAACTACTCCAGAACTCTATTTTTAAACCCTGGGCTGAAGAGCGTTTGATAAGCTTAAGAAGCCAGGCAAAATCGTAAATGAGAAAAGCTTTTGTCATTTTCTTCAGCCTCTGCCTTTTCTGCTGTTTGAGCTGTAGTCACACCCCGCCGCCCGAACAACGCCAGCTATCTGATGAATTCTATGAAAACATGTTGGTTGCATTCACGGCCCGTGACTATGATCTTGTAAAAATCGGTTTACAAAAAATAAACGAAGCCGGAATCGAGAACAAGAAAACGCTCTACCTTGAAGCTATGGTTGCCTTGATGGAGCAAAAACCGGAAAAAGCAATCCCCCCCCTCAAAGCCGCTCTGGCCATCGACCCCAACTATGCCGAAGCCCACAACACCCTGGGCAGCATCTATATGCAACAAAAACGTTTCGCAGAAGCCGAAGCGGAATTTATCGAGGCCGGCAACAACAGACTCTACCTAACCCCGGAAAAAGCCTACCACAACCTTGGTAATCTCTACCGCCAGCAAGATAAAAATGAACAAGCACTGGGGTGCTACATTAAAGCTATAGGTTTTAACGCTGATTATTTTCCGTCACACTATGAACTCAGCTCACTCTATTTTGACATGAAAAAAATTGAGCTCGCCGCCCGGGAGATCGAAAAAGCCCGGCAAATATCCCCTGAACACCCAGGCGTCTGGCTCCAAATCGGAGTAATCGAAAAAGCCCGGCAAAAAACACCTCATGCAATAGAGGCCTTCAATCAAGTAATCAAACTCCAACCCAGCGGAAGTTTTGCGAACCGAGCCACTGAAGAATTGAACATTCTTAGCGAATCCCGTTAATAATATAATTTTCAGGTATTCAAACAACATGAATCAAGATAACGAAAACAACTTACGCCAACAACGCATCAAAAAACTTGAACAGCTCAGAGAATTGGGTGTCAACCCCTTCGCCAATGATTTCACGCCGTCAAGCACGGCTGCAGCCGTGCTTAAAGAGTACGACGACCAGAAAGCCGACACCCTCGAAGAGAATGCCCCGCCGCTATCAATTGCCGGACGCATAGTCTCTCTAAGACACTTTGGCAAAGCCGCTTTTGCCCATCTTCAAGACCGAACCGGTAAAGTTCAGGTCTATATCCGCAAAAACCTGATCGGTGAAGAAAATTTCAAAGTTTTCAAACTCTTTGACATTGGCGATACGATCGGGATCAACGGAACCGTCTTCAAAACTCGAACCGGTGAAGTCACGGTTATGGCAACCAACGTCCGGATCCTGACCAAAGCCCTACGCCCCCTACCTGAAAAGTGGCACGGCTTAAAGGACATTGAAACCCGCTATCGACAGCGCTACGTCGACTTAATCGTCAACCAGGAAGTTCGAGAAACCTTCATTAAAAGAACGCAGATCATCGATATAATCAGGGATTTTTTTAAGGAAAAGGATTTTCTCGAAGTCGAAACACCGATGATGCAGGCGGTTGCCGGCGGCGCTACCGCACGACCCTTTACGACCCATCATAATGCCTTAAACCTTGACTTAAACCTTCGTATCGCGCCTGAATTATATCTCAAGAGACTAGTGGTCGGTGGTTTTGAAAGAGTTTTCGAAATCAACCGAAATTTTCGCAACGAAGGTATCTCGATAAAACACAACCCTGAATTCACCATGATCGAATTCTACCAGGCCTATGCCACCTACCTGGATTTGATGAGCCTGACCGAAGAACTTTTCGTCACTATCTGTCGCTCACTAAATGACATCGATACTCTTGTTTATCAGGGTCAAGAAATAAGTTTCACCCCACCTTGGGATCATTTTACGGTCATTGAATCGATTGAAAAATACGCCGGGATTGATGGTGAACGACTGCAAAACCGGGAGTCAGTCCTTAAAATCATTGATGAACTCGGCCTTGAAATAGCCCCACTGGAGAGGGAGTGTCACGGCAAATGCCTGATGAAACTCTTTGACGAAAAAGTTGAAGAACAGCTTATCCAGCCAACCTTTATTACTGATTATCCGGTTTCCATCTCACCACTTTCACGAAGAAATGACACTAACCCGGAGGTCACCGACCGTTTTGAACTTTTTATCGCCGGTCGGGAAATGGCCAACGCTTTTTCCGAACTTAACGATCCTCTGGATCAGAGGGAGCGTTTTGAACAACAGCTTAAAGAGAAAGCCGCTGGAGACCAAGAGGCCCACCAATTTGATGCCGATTTTCTGCGAGCCCTGGAATACGGTCTACCACCAACCGCCGGAGAGGGCATCGGTATCGACCGTATGGTGATGCTCTTTACCAATGCCGCCTCAATCCGCGACGTCATCCTCTTTCCGCTTCTCAAACCGGAACAGTAAAGGCTGTCACCTTGCGATTCGAACTTTTTGTGGCCTTGCGCCACCTGTTGGCGCGACGCAAACAGGTCTTTATTTCATTGATCTCCATGATCTCAATCATGGGCATCGCCCTTGGTGTCATGGCCCTGGTCGTGGTTATTGCAGTCATGAGCGGCTTTGAAAAAGAGTTAAAAAAAAAGATTCTCGGCAATACGGCCCACATCATGGTCATGAAATATGGCGGTGCCATCCGTGATTACAAAAAGCTGACCGAAACCATCAGTCAACTTGATCAGGTCACGGAGGCGGCGCCCTTCATTCTTAGTCAAGCGATGCTGACCCACGGCCGCCAAGTCAACGGAGCCGGTATTCGGGGCATCGATCAAAACCACGATCCTTTACGCAAAAAACTTGAGGGGATGCTGGTTGACGGGCATTTTTTCTCTCCCCGGAATGAGACCACAAATAAAACCCCGGAGATTATTCTGGGCAGTGCTCTGGCCAAAAACCTCGGCGTCAAACCGGGCTCCAGTGTGCGTCTGGTCGCCCCCAGCGGCTCGCCAACCCCGTTGGGACTGATTCCCAGGATGCAGCGTTTCGCGGTTATCGGCACCTACACCTCAGGGATGTACCAATACGACTCGGCGCTGGCCTATACCACCCTGGAAGCCGCCCAAAGATTTTTCGCCCTGCCCGGCCAGGTCTCCGGTATCGCCGTCGAGATCGAAAAGCTCTATGAAGCCGGGATCATGGCCGAAAAAATTGGTAAACTATTACCTTATCCCTACTGGGCCCGGGACTGGATCAGTATGAACCGCAATCTTTTTACCGCCCTCAAACTTGAACGAGTTACTATGTTTATTATTCTGGCGCTGATTATCATGGTTGCCGCCTTTAATATTATCTCCACCCTGATCATGGTAGTCATGGAAAAACATAAAGAGATCGCGATCCTCAAGACTATGGGGCTCTCAGCCAGGCGAGTAATGCGCATCTTTGTCTGGGAAGGAATGATTATCGGTTTTGCGGGAACCCTTCTCGGTTTGGCCGGATCCCTGATTCTCTGCGAGATACTGAAAAGATACGACTTCATCACCTTGCCGGGTGATGTCTACTATTTTGAAACCGCCCTGCCGGTAGACCTGCAAGTTTTCCATCTAGTGGTAACTGCGAGCCTCTCCCTGCTGCTCTCTTTTGTTGCGACTCTCTACCCGTCGTTTCGTGCTTCCCGTCTACTGCCGGCTGAAGCTTTGCGCTACGAATAGGAAAATCAGTATGTTAAAGGGCCCCAATCAGAAAAGCCTGCACTTGCAAATCACCCTGGCCCGTGCCCAGCTTCGTAAAGGAAATCTAAAAGAGGGCATTGAAACCTACTTTACCGCCGCCACGGAAATGGTTTTAAAAGGTGATCTTGCCAAAGCCACAGCAATCTACAAATTGATCCTGCAAGCCGACGGAAACAACCCTATGGCCCTGGCCTTTTTGAGCAGCCTATACCACCATCAGGGACTTGAGGCCGAAGCCCGACAACTGCTCACCCCCAAAGCGGCGAAGACCCAACCGGCAGAAACTTTTCCGATCGATAAGATAAAACTTTCAGAGATCGACAAACTTGAGAAAATTCTCCCCTCAAGAAGAGTTGAAAAAAACGAAGAGATTATCACCAAAGACCGGACAAACCATAATCTCTTCCTGGTTGCCGAAGGCCGCTTTCAGGTTATTCTCAAGGAGCCCGGGGGCCGAATTCGGGAGCTTGCAACCCTGGACAAAGGTCACTTTTTCGGTGAACTTACCATGCTTTTGCCCAAGCGCAAAGCTACGGCAACCGTTATCGCTCTGGAGGCCGGCAAATTGTTAACCGTCGCCGAAGATGATTTTAGACATTTCCTTAAAACCCGCCCCCCCCTGATGGAAACCCTTCTTTCAACGGCCCACAGGCGCCTTCTTGAATATACTTTAAGACCTCTGTTTAGATCCGGTAACGATTGCGATCTCCCGTGGCTTTCCCGGATTGTCGAGATTTTTAAAATCAGACATTTTTCGGCCCAAGAACTTATCATCCAAGAGGGGGAACGAAATCAAACGCTTTATGTGATTCTCGACGGCCAACTCCAAGTCAGCTGCCAAGGTCATGATGCAACTAATGAAATCCCGATTATCACCCTTAATGCCGGTGATTTCTTTGGTGAATTTTCCCTCTTGACTGGCGAAGCCGCAAGCGCTGCAGTCAGAACACTTTCGACAGGCTGGATGGCCAGCCTGAAACGCCGGGAGATTGATCGACTAGCGACCCACTTTCCTGGCTTCCTGCCCCGGATTCTGAAATCTTTCAGAGCCCGAAAACAAGACCTGATCAAAAAAAAGATCGACTCTCTCAACCCAAATAAACTCCGACAGCTATCCAGGGGAAAGGGATGATTAAGGCGGTGGCCCTGAAAAAAAGTTTTTTCCTCGACAAACGGGAGATTACTGTTTTAAAAGGAATTGACTTTACAATTGAAACCGGAGAGTGCATCGCTATCTGCGGGGAATCGGGAACCGGCAAAAGCACCTTACTGCAGATCATTGGTTCCCTTGATAAACCGAGCAGCGGCAGTGTCAGTTTCTTTGGAATAGATATTTTTTCCCGCTCTGAACTGGAACTCGCGAAATGGCGCAATCTGGCTCTTGGTTTTGTCTTTCAGTTCCACCATCTGCTGCCTGAATTCAGTGCCCTGGAAAATGTCATGACACCAGCCTTGATCAATGGCATATCCATGCTTGAGGCTAAAAAGACGGCAACTAAGCTCCTGCAAAAGGTTGGGCTTGGAGAACGTCTGCGCCATAAACCCGGAGAGCTCTCGGGAGGTGAACAACAACGGGTCGCTCTGGCCCGAGCCCTGACCATGCAACCCCAGGCGGTTCTGGCCGACGAACCAACTGGCAACCTGGATGCCGGAACCAGCGATGAGATTGTCGACCTGCTGTTGGAGTGCAACCGTGAGTTCAACACGACTCTGTTGCTGGTCACCCACAGTCAACGTCTGGCAGCCCGAATGGATCGTACTATGATCATCGAAAACGGACTGATTCTGGAACAATAAAAAACGGTTGAACGTGAATATTTACAATTTTTTAAAACTCCGTGACCTTCGCGTCTTCGTGGTGTATATAGGGAATACTTTGGGGGTTCCGACCATACCCGAATTTATTTTTTTCAATTTACCTCTTTTTTTATCAAGATGAAAAATAGTTTCATTTTTCGACAAAAACTTTTCCGCCTGCTGATAGTAGGTGGACTCCTGTGGACTCTGCAGGCTCTCCCGCTCTTTTGCAGTCCACCTCAGGCGAGTGCAGACCAGGAGAACTTCACCGGAGAGCCGGTTGTCGAAATTGTCGTGCTCGGCAACCAGAAGGTCACCAAAGATACCATAACCGACAAGATGAAAACTAAAGTCGGCGGGCAACTCTCACAGACCATCCTGGATCAGGATATCAAGGATCTTTTCAGTCTGGGTTTCTTCGACAACCTGATGATCAACCTCAAAACTGTCGGGAATGGAGTAGAAGTCGCCGTCATTGTTGTCGAAAAACCAACCATCAGTGCGATTGTCATTAAAGGTAATAAAAAGGTAAAACGTAAGGAGCTGCTCAAAGAGATCACCCTACATACTTTTAATATCCTCAATGAAGAGCGCCTCAAAGAGAGCCTTGAAAAGATGAAAGCCTTCTACCGCGAGGAGGGTTTCTATTCGGTTCGTATCAAATCAAAAACCGTCAGAGCCGGTAAAAACCGTATCCAGGTTTTTTTCATCATTGATGAAGGGCCTAAATGCTACGTTAAAAAGATTCGTTTTCATGGCAATGACAACTTTAGATCTTGGTCTTTACGACGTAAACTCCAGACTAAAACCTACAGTTTTTTTCTCAGCTGGATTACCGATGCCGGCATTCTTAAAAAAGACCAGCTTGAAAATGACAGTAAATTACTCAAATCGTTCTATTTGAGTGAAGGCTATGTTCAAGTTCGGATCAGTAGGCCCAAAATCACACTTGACGATAACCGTAAATGGATCTATCTTGACTTCGACATTGATGAAGGCAAAATCTTTTCAATGGGAAAAGTTGAAATCGTTGATTCTGACGGTGAGACGGAACTGACCGACAACCTGCTCAAAGTTCTAAAAGGGAAAAGTGGCAAAACCTTCAGCAACCTCAATCTGCAAAAGGATATTGAGATCCTCTCAAACTTTTTTGCCGACCGCGGTTACGCCTATGTCGACATTGACCCACGTACCCAAATAGACCCGGAAAAACGGACAATTGATGTCTCTTATCATATCAACAGGGGCACCAAATTTCTTTTCGGCCGCATTAATATCGCCGGCAACACCAAAACCCGGGACAAGGTTCTCCGCCGGGAACTCAGGTTTTCCGAAGGCGATCTTTTCAGTGGATCGGCCCTCAAACGCAGCCGCGAGAGAATCAACAACACTCAGTTTTTTTCGGAAGCCGATATCCAAACCATCCAGAACGACGATGAAACCATTGATGTCAACGTCAAGGTCGTTGAAGGTTCGACCGGAGCCTTTAGTATCGGACTCGGTTACAGCACGGTTGACAGCATTATCGGAATTGCCAATATCTCCCAAAAAAACTGGCTTGGTAAAGGTCTTGATGCAACTTTTAATGTCGAGCTTTCAGGCGCTCGCCACTTCTATAATATCGGCCTGACCGACCCCTATTTTCTTGACATGGACATGAGTGCCGGGGCCAACATCTACAATGAAGAATATGAATATGATGCCTATGACACGGTCCAGCAGGGATTTAGGCTCAGCTTTGGTAAGCCGATAAACGAATACACCAGCTGGTCATCCGGTTACCGCTGGGAAAATGTCAAAATTGACAATATCCACTCAAGCGCTTCCGACTATATCCGGGATGAAGAGGGGATTTCAAGCACCAGCCAAGTCTACTTCACAATGACTCGCGACAAGCGCGATAACTACCTCTTCCCGACCCGGGGCTATAAACTCAAGGGAACCGCAGTTTTTGCAGGCGGCCCCTTAGGCTTTGACAACGACTTTTACAAACTCATTCTTGAAGGCCATAAATTCTATCCCTTCAAATGGAGCAGCGCCTTCCACTTCTGGGGGCGTGTAGGTTATGCCGATGGTTACGGCGGCCAGGAGCTACCGCTCTATGAACGTTTCTACGTCGGTAGTTTAACAACAGTACGGGGCTTTGATTTTGGTGAGGCCGGGCCCGAAGATGAAAACGGTGATGTCATCGGCGGCACCAAGGAACTTATTTTAAGTGCCGAATGGATATTTCCCTTGATTAAAGACATGGGCCTTAAGGGCGTCCTCTTCTATGACGCAGGTAAAGCATTTGACACCGATGAGAATTTGAGTTTTGATTTGCGTCACAGTGTCGGTTTTGGAATTCGCTGGAAATCTCCGATGGGACCTTTGCGAGTTGAGTGGGGCATTAACCTGGATCCTCAAGATGATGAAGAAGACACCGTCTGGGATTTTTCGGTTGGCACTTTCTTTTAAAACGAATAAAATATAATCTATTAACAATAATTTTTTTACAAGGAGTTAGAAAATGAAGAAGTATCTTTTAATTACAGCTATCACCATAGGAATGTTGATTATGAGCCTGTCATCTACACAGGCCGCAAAATCGGGATTCAAATTCGGCTATATCGACCTCCAGAAAGTCATGGCCCTTTCCAGTCAAGGTGAAATTGCCAAACAGAAAATGCAAGCCAAACAAGAAGAGCTCCGAGCCGAACTACAAGAAAAACAGGCTGAAATTTCCGTCCTGAAAGAGGAGTTTGAGCGCCAGGGGATGATGCTGAGTTCAGAAAAACGTAAAGAGAAAGAGAATGATTACCAGAAGATGGTACGCAATTTCAAAATCTTTGTCTCCGATTCGGAAAAAGATATGAAGGCCTTAGAGGGTGAATTTCTCAAAAAGATGCTAAAAGAGCTTGAGGAGGTAACTTTGGAGTTTGGTAAAACCGGCAAGTACCAACTTATTTTAGAAAAACGCAGCGGCATCATCTATGCCGATGAAACCCTTGATGTCACTGATAAACTGATCAAAGCTTATAATAAATGGGCCGAAAAGAACCAAAAGAAAAAGAAATAACAGGATTTAACATGAAGTCACCGTTGATGGATATTCAGGAGATTATGCGCTATCTGCCGCATCGCTATCCCTTTCTACTGGTTGATAAAATCCTTGAGATAACTCCGGGTAGCAGAATTGTCGGATGCAAGAATGTGACCTTCAATGAACCTTTTTTCGCGGGTCACTTTCCCTCTTTTCCGGTTATGCCCGGGGTTTTAATTATCGAGGCCATGGCCCAGGCCGGTGGGATTTTTGCATTGGATTCCTTGAATCTTAAAGCCGCTGAAGATCCGGATACCAAAATCTTTTTCATGAGTATTGACAAAGCCCGTTTCCGTAAACCGGTACAACCGGGCGACACCCTGATTATGACTATGGAGCTCATCAACCAACGCCGTAATATCTGGAAATTTAAAGGCCGGGCTGAAGTCGACGAAACTCTGGTTTGTGAAGCAGAGATGATGGCCAGTATAGGTAAAGGGTGAAGGGTGAAGCTTCTCGTTCATCCTTATAATATTCTTTTGACAGTATTGAAAACAGGATAATGAATGTCGACAATCCACCCCACGGCCATACTTTCTGACCGGGCCGTCATTGCTGATGATGTAACCATCGGGCCATATGCTGTGATTGAAGGCGAAGTTCACTTGGGAAGCGGTACTATTATAGACCATCATGCCACGGTCAAAGGTAAAACCGCTATCGGTTCGTCATGTCACATCTACCCTTACGCCTTGGTCGGTACCGATCCTCAGGATCTCAAACACCAGGAAGGTAGATCTGAACTTATCATTGACGACCACACCGTAGTCAGAGAGTACGCAACTATTAGTCGCGGAACCGAAAACGGCGGCGGCTGTACGCGTATCGGCTCACACAATTTTATCATGGCCTACTCCCACATTGCCCATGACTGTCAGTTCGGCAACCATATCATTCTCTCAAACGGGGCTACCTTCGGCGGTCACAGCGAGGTTGAAGATCACGCAATTATCGGGGGTTTGAGTGCCATCCATCAATTTTGTCGGATCGGAGCCTACTCCTTTATCGGTGGTGCTTCCGGCGTCAGCCAAGATATTCCGCCCTATGTTCTGGCCAACGGCAATCATACCCGCCTCTACGGCCTCAACAGTGAAGGTTTAAAGCGACATAATTTCAGTAAAGAGACCATAAAAACCATCAACCAAGCTTTTCGCATTATCTTTCGCACAACCGGACTTTCACTGACCAAAGCCATTGAACGAGTTGAAAATGAGGTCGAAAACATTCCCGAGGTAGTGCACATGATTAATTTTATCAAACAATCGAAACGAGGCGTATGTCGAAAAAGATAGAATACTTAAAAGTCATCAAGGCAGGAGTTATCGGAGTCGGACATCTCGGAGTTTTCCATGCCGAAAAGTATGCCTTAATTGACAATGTCGAACTGATCGGGGTCTACGACCCCGACTTAGACCAAGCCCGGGTGGTTAGCGAAAAACTCTCAGTCCCGGCCTTTGATAATCTTGACGATCTTTATTTAAAATGTGATGCAGTTTCTATCGCAGCACCAACTTTTGCTCACTATGAACTGGCCCGTGAAGCACTACTCAAAAATATTGATGTTCTGGTTGAAAAACCGATAACCACGACCGAAACTGAAGCCAGAACCCTGATCGAACTGGCTGATAAACACCAATGTATACTTCAAGTCGGCTTGCTGGAACGTTATAATCCGGCCTTTACTAAAACCCACAAGCTTTTGTCTAATCCGCGTTTCGTTGAGGTGCACCGGCTCTCCCCTTTCAGTTTCCGCAGTGTCGATATTGATGTCATTCTTGATTTGATGATCCATGATCTTGACTTGGTTCATGAAATAATCAAAAGTCCGATCACCAGTATAGACGCCGTTGGAATTCCGGTTATCTCGGACAAAACTGATATCGCCAACGTACGTATCCATTTTCAAAATGGTGAGGTTGCCAACCTGACAGCCAGCCGAGTTTCTTTTAACCGTGAACGAAAAATCAGAATTTTTCAACCGGACGGTTATTTTTCCCTTGACTTTGACAATTTTTCAGCCACCGTCTGCCGACGTCAAGAAGCCACTTACCCAGAGTCACTAGCAAAAATCACATCTGAGGAGCTTACCTTTCCAAAAAGTGATAACCTGCTGCTTGAGATAGAGGACTTTATCGATGCCGTCCGCCGACGCCGCAAACCGATCGTCAGCGGCAACGAGGGCCTGCTGGCACTGTCAACCGCCATCCGTATTAAAGAGGTCATAAAAAAGCAGCAAAACTCCTGGACATGAACCACTCCCC
>DAOVTG010000203.1 GCA_030633185.1 Deltaproteobacteria bacterium | reverse complement strand
TACCGGCAAACCCAAAGGGGTTGTTCATACAACTGGCGGCTACTTGGTCTACACCGCTTTCACCCACAAAAATATCTTTGATTACCATGATGGCGACATCTATTTCTGCGCCGCCGATATCGGCTGGGTCACCGGCCACTCATATATTGTCTACGGGCCGCTGTGTAACGGTGCGACCACGGTCATGTTTGAAGGAGTGCCCAATTATCCTGATGCTGGACGCTACTGGGATATTATCGGCAAACACAAAATCAACACCCTCTACACCGCCCCAACTGCAATTCGTGCCATCGCCGGTCAAGGCGACAGTTTTGTCACTGACCGTCTCGATAAACTCGACAGCCTGACCCTGCTCGGCTCAGTTGGCGAACCGATTAACCCGGAAGCCTGGAAATGGTATTATGAACTGCCGGGCCGGAGTAAATGCCCAATCGTCGACACCTGGTGGCAAACTGAGACTGGCGGCATCCTGATTACCGGCCTCCCGGGAGCTATCGACATGAAACCGGGCTACGCGACCACCCCGTTCTTTGGCTGTGATCCGGTAATTGTCGATCCCAGCAGCGGCGAAGAACTCTTAGGTCCATGCGAAGGGGCTCTCTGTATCCGGCGCCCCTGGCCGGGACAGATGCGCGGCGTTTACGGCGATGCTGAACGTTTCAAAATCACCTATTTCATCCAGTATGACGGATACTACTTCACTGGTGATGGCGCCATGCGCGAAGAGAACGGCGATATCCGCCTAATGGGTCGTATTGATGACGTTATCAACATCTCCGGTCACCGGATGGGTACGGCTGAAGTTGAAAGTGCTCTGGTCTTGAATGAAAATGTAGCTGAAGCTGCCGTCGTCGGCATGCCGCACGATATCAAAGGCCAAGGCATCTATGCTTACGTAACACTGAATGCCGGAGTTGAAGGCACCGACGCCCTCAAGAAAATTCTGGTCGCCACGGTGCGTAAGGAGATCGGACCAATCGCGAGCCCGGATATGATCCAGTGGGCCCCGGCTCTGCCGAAGACCCGTTCCGGCAAAATCATGCGTCGTATTCTGCGCAAGATTGCAGCCAACGAAGTCGAAATGAAGGGTTTCGGCGATACTTCAACCCTGGCCGACCCCTCAGTTGTCCAGAGTCTGGTTGACACCCGTGAAAATCGTGGATAGATGATTTAACGGTTGACCAGCACAACGTTTCACGCTAAAAGGGCGGGCTTATTAAGCCCGCCCTTTTTATTAATGGCAAGTTAAGATGTTCGAGAAAGCTAAGTTGCTTACTTTAAGTTAAGGAGAGCAGCTTTGAACATTGCTTTGCCCTCATTAATGGGGTCACATCTTGACAAATGGCGGATTAATACTTTTGATTGTGCGCGAATCTTACGACCGCCAAATGTCAAGAAATGACCCCAGCCGAGACAGATCGAACAAAAACCGCGACAAAATCTTCACTCTGACTCTGCCGGATTAGGCTCTAAAAATGAATATCGGTATCACTTCTACTATTCCAATTGAGGTTGTTTACGCCGCCGGGCATACCCCTTGTGACCTTAATAATCTCTTTATTAGCGCCCCCGACCCCGACCATTTTATCCAGATAGCTGAGGATGCCGGATTTCCCCGAACCACGTGCGCCTGGATCAAGGGTATTTATGGGGTTATGCGGGATGTTGATATCGACACCATCATCATTGTCAGCGGTGGTGACTGCAGTAACAGTATCGCCTTGGGGGAGATTCTTAAAGATGACGGCAAGCGGGTCATCCCTTTCAGCTACCCCCTTGAACCCGACGTCAGTGAGATGGAACAAGCTATTTCCCGACTCGCCGGTGAGCTTGGAGTTGAACCTGACAAAATAACAACCTGTAAACAACAACTCGACCCGATCCGCGTCCAACTGGGAAAACTCGACCAGCTCACCTGGCAGAAGATGCTGGTTACCGGTACCGAAAATCAGCTCTACCTGGTAAGTTCCAGCGACTTTAACGGCAATCCCGAACTCTTCTCCACAGAACTCGATAACTTCCTCAAAAAGGCTAAAACCCGCCAACCTCTGAAAAGAAAAATACGCCTGGGCCTGGCCGGAGTCCCGCCGATCTTGAGTAACCTCTACCCCACCCTCGACAGACTCGATGCCGCCGTGGTTTTCAACGAAGTCCCCCGCCAATTTGCCCTGCCCTGGGCGCCGGAATGCACCCTCGCCGAACAATACTCCCGTTACACCTATCCCTATCAGGTTGAGCAACGGCTGAACGACATTGATCGGGCCTGTAGACAACGCCAACTTGATGGGATTATTCACTACACCCAATCTTTCTGCTTCCGCCAGATAGAAAATATCCTCTTTAAACGAAAACTTTCAATCCCCACGTTGACCCTCGAAGCTGACCAGCCCGGCCCCATCGATGGCCGCACCCTAACCCGTATCGAGACTTTCATCGAGATGCTGCTGAACTGAAAAACCACAACATCTTGTATATCGAAATTTTTACTTAGCCATCCCGTGACTTTTACGAGGGCATCAAATTTATCTTTGTTGCGGAAATTGACAACCTCTGCCTCTTTTCTGACAAAACCGCTTTTTCACCTCTTCAACGCACCTCATTTCCCCCTGTAAAAGCTCAATCAAAATCCTCCACCAACCTTCATAAAAAAAATAACTCTTTAGTTACAACGACTTATCAGCGTTTAGTTTTTTTAAGCAACTCTTTTTTTAAAAATTCAAACTAGATGGCATATCGGTTGCAATTTACCATCTCGAATCAGCAATTTTTTTAACTTCCCTCGCACACAGGGAAAGATCAGCATTAGGATTTTGACTATGACTATGAATTATACATCTAAATCAGCCGCAGCCAAGATATTTCTTTCTTCCCTGCTGCCTCTTTTTAGTCGCTTGACACTTACGGTCTCCGGCTCACCGACAACCACTGCAGATTCGCTCAAAACGGTTCCCGGATTAACTTTTCTCCATGATTTTATTGACCGGCTGGAATTGCAGAGCCCTGAGTCAATGGTTGTAGCTGCGGCCCATCATCTAGCTTCTCTTTATCCCGATAGCACCTCTATTCTATTTTATCTAGAAAGCCGGGAGAAGCTCATGGTTATAGCCGGAGCCCAACCCTCTTCAGGAATTAGCGAAGAGATTCTTAAACTTAGAAAAAAATTCAGCGATCTTAATGCCACTGGAAAAGCACTTTCAGGATGCGCTCCAAAAATACCTTTACAAACTATCGATGAAACTAGAAACCCGAACAAACTTTCAACCGAGCTGCCGGAAACACTTTCACTTGCCGGAGCAACGGCTCCCAATGCTGAATCAGGGCAATTTATTTTTTACTCAACCTCAAAACCTGGCCCAAAAGAACGTCAACTCTTAAACTACTGCCTGCAACATTTAAATAAAAGAGTGGCTGAAGCCCGCAACTGGGAAAAGCTTGAAAAAGCCAACCGCCTCGACAGCCTGACCGGCCTTAACAACCGCCGCTATTTTGATGAAATCATAAACAAAGAGAGCGAACGTGCCGAGCGTTACCATCATCCGACCTCGTTAATTATGCTCGACCTTGATCATTTCAAGAAAGTAAACGATAATTTCGGCCACCAAACCGGTGATCGGGTTCTCCGGACTCTTGGTAAAATTCTGCTCGAAGAGGTTCGCCAATGCGATACACCATGCCGTTATGGTGGCGAGGAGTTTGCTATCATCCTCCCTGAAACCGAGCTTGGCAAAGCCATAAAAATCGCCGAACGTATTCGTCATGCAATCGAACAGGAAAATATCGTCACACACAACAATATTCATTTAAAAATAACCGCCAGCCTCGGCATTGCCTGCACCGAAGAGAACCAATCTATCGACCTGATTGAGGCTGCTGACCAGGCTCTCTACCACGCCAAAAAAAGCGGTCGCAATCGGCTTGCCACAACCCCGGCCGCACCCAAAGCTGTAATCAAGCCCGTGATTAATCATTGTTTTCCCTCTCAGGCTGTGCTAGTCTGAGCGATGCGCTCCACAGTTACCAGAACTAAAAAGAGAGACCGCTCGACAAGTAAAAAAAAGAGTCCGAGCCGACATAGCACCCTGCTGCCAGCCTTCATATTCCTTATAGTTGTTGGCGGCCTTATAACAATTCTTTATTATCTTTACATCGGATCCCTCTCTTCTATTATACGGCCCCACGGCGACCCGACAATCATGCCGGCCAACACTGTAGATCAGCCGAGAAGTGAACCTGTAGTCCGCAAAAAGCTACTCCTGCTACCCCCCCAACCCGCAAACCGGCCGACCCCGCCGACAACCCTCAAATTCTACCGCCTTGAACAAAATTTCAGTCAGCCTGTCTCGCTCCGGAAAAGTTTTGACCACACCCTCAACCGGCAACAAAAAGCGCATGAAATCATCCACCTGTTAACCCTCTCCAGGGCGCTCGACCTGGCTCCTTTACCGCACCGAACCAGGCTGCTGGCAGCCTGGTTTACAGCCTCGTTGATTACCATAGATCTCTCCAAGGAACTTAGCCGAGGTGCGGTTAACTTTGGCGGCCGGGATGAAATGTTAACAATCTCCTGCCTGACCAACAGTTTCCTGGAAAACTTTCCTGGTTATAACGCTTTACAGATACTTATTGAAGGAGAAAAGAGAGAAACCCTGGCCGGCCATATTGACATCTCTCAACCTCTGCACTACCAACCGTCAATTAAAAAGTGAGCTTTGATGAAATAATAATTTCAAGTCAAATTGTAACTATTCAGGTGTCCACCATAAAGTTACAATAAATAGTGGCGAACTTTGCTTCGCT
>DAOVTG010000121.1 GCA_030633185.1 Deltaproteobacteria bacterium | reverse complement strand
TCAATTGTGCAGTTTAATGGCGCAGCTGAATCAAGAAAAAGGTGATAACACCCGTAACCGTTCAACAATCGGCGGTAGTTGTTTGATGATCTCGTCAATATCGGCTTGCGTATTGTAGATGCTGAGGCTGAAGCGGATTGAGCCGTGTGCCATTGTGAAAGGTACGCCCATGGCCCGCATGACATGGGATGGTTCAAGAGAGCCGGAGGTGCAGGCCGAGCCCGAAGAAGCGCAGATGCCGAATTCATTGAGCATTAAAAGTATACTTTCACCTTCAATATTGGCAAAGCTGATGTTGCTGGTGTTGGGGGTGCGTTGTTTGGTGGTGCCGTTGACCTTGGCGTCCGGGATGTGCTTGATAAGTTCGGTTTCAAGATGGTCACGCAGGTTCTTGACCCGCGTATTTTCTTCGGCCATATTCTTGCCTGCCAGTTCACAGGCTTTACCCAGGGCGATAATCCCGGGGACGTTTTCGGTTCCGGCCCGGCGCCCTTTTTCCTGATGGCCGCCGATCATAAACGGGGTGAATTTAGTTCTTTTGCGAACATAAAGAGCGCCGACGCCTTTCGGGGCATGGAGTTTGTGGCCGGAGAGCGAAAGCATATCAATGGCGCTGTTGTTTAAGTTGACGGGCAGTTTGCCGACCGCCTGGACGGCGTCGGTATGGAACGTGATTTCCCGCTGGCGGCACATTTGGGCAATCTCTTCAACCGGGAAAATAACCCCGGTTTCGTTGTTGGCCCACATGATGGAGACCAGGGCGGTGTCCGGTGTCAGACTCTCTTCAAGATTGTCCATATCAAGGCAACCGTCGCCATCGACCGGAATTTCGCTGATGCGATAGCCCTGTTTGCTTAAAGAATTTACGAGGGAGCCGATAGCCGGATGCTCAACCCGGCTGGTGACGATATGACGTTTATCGGGGTCGGCGGCCAAGGCGGCATGAACTGCGGTATTGTCACTTTCGGTGCCGCAACTGGTGAAAATGATTTCATCGGAACGGGCCCCGAGCAGGTTTGCAACCTGGTCGCGAGCCTCTTTTAATCTGGGGCCGACGCGACCGCCGACCGAGTGCATGCTCGAAGGGTTGCCATATTCTTCGCAGAAGTAGGGCTGCATTGAGGTGAAAACTTCTTCGGCGACCCGGGTGGTGGCGTTATTGTCAACGTAGATGGGCTTCATTTGGAGACCTCCTCAACAACCAGCTCGGGGGCAACGAACTCCCTGAGTTTGGCCTCGACCAGGTTTTTCAGCGTAATCGGTGCTGATTTACAGGCCGAGCAGGCTCCGCGGGTGGCGACCAGTACCCGATTGCCGATGATATCAATTAATTCGATATCACCGCCGTCAAGTTGTAGTGACGGGCGAATCTCTCGCTCGATGGTCTCTTCAATGAGGCGCATTTTCCGGATGTTTGAGAGATGTGGTTTCTCTTCCGGTTGGGGTTTGTGTTGGACTTCGAGAATGATTTTGGCGATATCTCCGTGGCAACGTTCACAGCCGCCGCCAGCTTTTGTAAAGTTGGTTACTTCTTCAACCGTCTTCAGGCGGTTTTCCTGGATTGCCTTGATAATTTCAAGGTCGGTGACGCCAAAACATTCGCAGATGACGGTGCCTTCTTTTTCTTCGATCGGGGTGCCGCGATAGCAGGCGATAGCTTTTTCCAGAGCTTCATGGCCCATCACCGAACAGTGCATCTTCTCTTTCGGCAGGCCCCCTAAGTAGTCGGCGAGTTGTTGGTTGGTAATCTTTTCCGCTTCTTCAATGGTTTTGCCGATCATCATTTCGGTTAAAGCCGACCCTGAGGCGATGGCACTGGCGCAACCAAAGGTTTTAACCTTGGCGTCGGCGATGCGTTCCTGATCGTCGAGTTTAAAGGTCAGACGCAGAGCATCACCGCATGAAAGTGACCCGACGTCGCCGATGCCGTCCGGATTTTCAATCTCGCCGATGTTGCGCGGGTTTAGAAAATGCTCTTTTACTTTATCTGTGTATTCCCACATGGTATTTACCCTCCCACTTTAACTGATTTTGATATCTTGGTTTGTCGTTATCCGCTGCAACTTAACTCTCCTCTGATCTAAACCTGATAATATTAGTTTGTTTTCGAAAAATCAAGTGTTTTTATGAGAATAACTCAAAATAGTTCCCATTCACTTCTCTTGACATTTTGGTTGTTAATAGGCACTATGCTATAATAGTTACGATGATTATTGAGTTCTTGTTATATCACTTCTTGCACACAGGTAAACAAAAATGTTGAAACTTTTTCTTGCTTTCACTTTGATCCCAGCGCTGGAGATCTTTCTTTTCGTTCGTCTCGGTGGTGCCATCGGACTTTTTAACACTTTTCTGGTGGTTATTTTGACCGGGATTGTCGGAGCCGGGCTGGCTCGCTGGCAGGGGGCGGAGACGATGTTCAGGATTCGCCAAAGCCTCAATCAGGGGGTAACCCCGGCTGAAGAGATGATTGATGCCGGTCTGATCTTTGTTGCCGGGATGGTTTTACTGACCCCCGGTTTTTTGACCGATGCCATGGGCTTACTGCTGCTCTGCCCACCTACCCGCCGCCATTTTAAAATCTTCCTGCGGCGCAAGTTTGATCAGTGGAAAGCTGAAGGTCAGATCAATATCGTGCGTTATGACTGATAGTCTTCTCGGACAGCAGCCTCCTCGGACAGCCTCCTAGACAAAATCCCAGGAAAAAAAGATAAGTGTAAATTGCTGAGTAGATGACCAGATAAGCAAACTAAGAGCGTTATATTGTGGTTTGTTAAACAACGGATTTGCAGTTAGAACATGATGCAGAGGGAATTGGAATAGTGGTTTTCAACGAAGACTCAAGGGTTAAAATCCCCTGTATATTACATTTGGTAAGACTTGGTTATCAATACCTTTCAATTAAGGGAAGGGTGTGGGATAGAGACACCAATATATTTCCCGACCTGTTCCGCACATCTATTTCCAGAATAAACCCTGATATTGAAGATGATGACATCAGCCGTTTATTCGAAGAGGTAAAGCTCTCTCTGGATAACGAAGATCTGGGGAGAGCATTTTTTGAGAAACTTACCGACCGTTCCAATACCTGCTTGGTTGATTTCGAAAATTTTAACAATAATAGCTTCCATGTGGTCACAGAACTTACTTGCCAAAATGGTGATGAGGAGTTTCGCCCGGATATTACTTTGCTCGTAAACGGCATGCCGCTGGTCTTTATCGAGGTGAAAAAGCCGAATAACCGTGAAGGTGTTTTGGCAGAGCGCAGCCGGATCAAGAAGCGGTTTCAAAACCCCAAGTTTCGACGTTTTGCTAATATCACTCAATTTATGATCTTTTCCAACAATATGGAGTATGACGATTGTGATCCGGAGCCGGTTCAAGGGGCATTTTACGCCAGCAGCTCTTATCATGATCCGGTTTTCAACTATTTTCGAGAGGAAGAGATATTTAATCTGACCGCACTCTTGAAGCCTTTGTCCGATCCGATTGAGCTTGAGGTACTTAAAGACAATAACCTGGAAGTCATTCGCATAAATCCGGAATTTATCTCCAATAAAGATCCAAACCGACCAACTAACCGTATTTGTACATCCCTGCTCAATCGTGAGCGCCTAGCCTTTATCCTTCGTTATGCCCTCACATATGTGGCGGAGACTGACGGCTTGCAAAAGCACATCATGCGCTATCCGCAGCTGTTTGCCACCAAGGCTATCGAACGTAAATTGGATGAAGGGATAAAACAGGGCATCATCTGGCACACCCAGGGCAGCGGTAAAACGGCACTTGCCTTCTATAATGTGAACTTCTTGACCGACTACTTTCAACGTAGAAAAGTTATCCCCAAATTTTACTTCATTGTTGACCGGCTGGATCTCTTGCAGCAAGCCCACCGGGAGTTTAGCGCCCGTGGCCTGATCGTACATCTCATCAATTCTCGCGCAGATTTTACCCGCGACATCAAAGCAACGCAAGCGATCCACAACCATTCGGGTAAACCTGAAATTACCGTTGTCAATATTCACAAATTTAAAGATGACCCGGATGTCGTTTCTACAGAGGATTACGACGTAAATATCCAGCGGGTCTATTTTCTGGACGAAGTGCATCGCAGCTATAACCCCACAGGAAGTTTTCTGGCCAACCTCAACCAATCTGACCGCAACGCCATCAAGATCGGACTTACCGGAACCCCGCTGCTGGGAAATGATTACAACTCCCGAGCTTTGTTCGGTGACTACATCCACAAATATTACTACAACGCTTCTATTGCCGATGGTTACACGTTGCGCCTGATTCGCGAAGAGATTGCCACCAGCTATAAAATGACACTGCAACAGGCACTGGATGAAGTTGAAGTAAAAATGGGTGATGTCGACCGCAAGCAGATTTATGCCCATCCGAGTTTCGTCGAACCTATGCTGGATTATATCGTGATCGACTTTGAAAAAAGTCGGGGGGCACTCAATGATTCCGGTATCGGCGGCATGGTCATTTGCGATAGTTCCGAACAGGCCGAACAAATGTTTGAGCTGTTTCAGCAGCGTTTTGCCGCTAAGGTGGTTGAGCTATATCCAGACGCTAAAGAAAGTTCTATGGAGGCGATACCAATGGTTGCTGAGCCTATGGTTTCTTACGGCACTCAGCGAAAACAGGAAAACAAAGTAAAAACAGCTGCCTTAATCCTGTATGACATCGGCACCAATGAGGAACGTAAAGACAAGGTCGAAGATTTTAAAGTCGGCAAAATCGATTTACTGTTTGTCTTCAACATGCTTTTGACCGGGTTTGATGCCAAACGCCTGAAAAAGCTCTACCTCGGACGGATCATCCGCAAACACAATCTACTTCAGGCTTTGACGCGGGTTAACCGCCCCTACAAAACCTTCCGCTACGGTTATGTGGTTGATTTTGCCGACATCCGTAAGGAGTTTGAAGCGACCAATAAAGCCTATTTTGACGAACTTCAATCCGAACTGGGCGACGAGATGGAGCATTACTCGAATCTCTTCAAATCGCCGGAGGAAATCAAAGAAGAGATAGAACAGATCAAAGATGTTCTCTTCCGGTTCAACACAGAAAATGCTGAGCTATTTGCGGATCAAATCAGCCAGATTCAAGATCGTGAACTCATTTTGTCGCTCAAGAAAGCACTGGCAGATGCTAAAGGCCTGTATAACATCATCCGTTTGCAGGGTGAATACGCCTTCCTTAAAGATCTGGATTTTCAGAAGCTCAACCTCCTTTACCGTGAAACCAGCAACCATCTGGACTTGCTCAACCTGAAAGAGAGTCTTGAACAAGGCACAGATACCGCCAATCTGCTTAATGTTGCTCTGGAAGACATTATCTTTAAATTCATAAAAATCGGCGAGGAAGAGCTGATTCTGGCAGATGAGCTTAAAGACACGCTCCGTCAGACCCGCGAGGCTATGGCCGGCAACTTCGATCAACAGGATCAGAAATTCATCACCCTCAGAGAAGAGCTTGAACGTCTGTTCAAAAAAAAGAATCTCAGCGAAGTCACTCAAGACGAAATGGTCGCTAATATCGAATCGCTTAACAAAATTCACAAACGAGTCAAAGAGCTTAACCTCCGGAATAACCAGTTGCGCCAGAAGTACCTTGGTGATGCCAAATATACCCGCATTCACAAGCGGTTGCAGGAGCGCAGGGGGATCAGCGATTCCGAGCGACGTGTTTTTGCCGCGCTCTCCGGTGTCAAACAGGATGCTGACGAACAGGTGCTGCAAAACACGCAAATGCTGGGGAACGAAAGCTATTTTGAACGACAGATGATGCCGCTGGTCATCAACCGCTTTATGAATGAACAACAGATCAAACTGAATCCAGATGCGTCCCGCTATATCAACCATTTGGTTGTCGCGGAGTATGTAAACGAATTTAATACCGGAGCCCAAGCGTGGTAGAGATTGAATTTCAACAAAAAACCAAAGAACTGATCGACAGCCTCAAAAATATCTGCGCTCAATATGGATTGGGTAACGATGGCAACGAATTCAAAATTATCACCCAGATTTTTTTGTACAAGTTCCTGAACGACAAATTTGCGTTTGCGGCCAAAAGGATCGACGAAAACATTGCCGGAGCGAACAAATGGGAGGAAGCCCTTATTCAGATGGGCGAAGACGATCTGGAAATGCTGCAATTGCAAATGGGTGCGGATACCGCCCGTTTAAAGCCCAGCCACTTTATCAGCTCCCTATTCAGTCAACAGAATGAGCCGGACTTTGCCAAGCTGTTCGATGATACCCTGATGGATATTGCCATCAGTAACAACGAGGTCTTTGCCGTAAAAACCGACGGTGGTGCCAAGGTTGTGCTGTTTGACCGAACTCAGCCAGTACATTGCCGATGAATCCAAGCGGGATGCTTTCTGTCGCGCCATTATCAACAAACTGGTGGAGTTCAGCTTCGAGCGCATTTTTACCCAGAAGTTTGATTTCTATGCCACCATCTTTGAGTATCTGATCAAGGACTACAACAGCAATTCCGGTGGCAAATACGCCGAATACTATACGCCCCACGCCGTTGCCCGCATTATGGCGGCCATTTTAGTGCCGAAAGAGCAACAGGGAAAAGTCAAAAACGTCGCCTGCTATGATCCCTCCGCCGGTTCTGGAACCCTTCTCATGAATGTGGCTCATGCCATCGGTGAAAACCGTTGCAGCATCTACACTCAGGACATCTCGCAAAAATCATCCAACCTGCTACGCTTGAATTTGATTCTCAATAATTTGGTGCATTCCATCCCCAATGTGATTCAGGGTAATACCATTTTGCATCCCTACCATAAGGACGGCGCGGAGTTGAGACGCTTTGACTACATTGTTTCCAATCCGCCGTTTAAGATGGATTTCAGCGATTTTCGCGATGATCTGGATACCAAGGCAAATAAGGAGCGTTTCTTTGCCGGGATTCCCAAGATCAAACCCAAAGCCACGGACAAGATGGAGATCTACCAGTTATTCCTGCAACACATCATTGCTTCGCTCAAACCTGGTGGCAAAGCAGCAGTGGTCGTACCCACCGGCTTTATTACCGCGCAATCGGGCATCGATAAAAAAATCCGCCAGAAACTGGTGGGTGAGAAGATGCTCGCCGGTGTGGTTTCCATGCCCTCCAATATCTTCGCCACCACTGGCACCAATGTCTCGATTCTGTTTATTGACGATAGGAATAAAGGTGATGTGGTGCTGATCGATGCCTCCAATCTTGGCGAAAAAGTCAAAGACGGCAAAAATCAGAGAACCGTGCTTAAGCCCGAAGAAGAGCAGCGTATTATCGATGTTTTCAATGCCAAAGAAGCTCAGGATGACTTTTCGGTGGCCGTGAGCTATGAGGAGATTGCCGCCAAAAACTATTCCCTCAGCGCGGGTCAATACTTTGAGGTGAAGATTGAATATGTTGATATCACGCCAGAAGAATATGCTGTCAAGATGAAAGGCTTTACCGAT